>NZ_JTLG01000019.1:0-57429 GCF_000799095.1 Chitinibacter sp. ZOR0017
GGAGCGGGATAAGAGGCTCGAACTCTCGACCTATACCTTGGCAAGGTATCGCTCTACCAACTGAGCTAATCCCGCACATCCAACTCGCTGTCACATTGCTGCGAAGCGATTTGCAGAGGAGGCGAATTATGGGCATCTGGCTGGGGGCTGTCAACCCTTTTGTCGAAAATTTTTCGCCGAAGTGGGGCAAGTGGCGGAGGCAAAAGGCGAAATTTCAGCCCGCCGCGCGGGGCGGGCATGCTAAAATGGCGGCCAGTTTTTGCTGCGCGCTTGCCGCAGTCTATCCATTGCCTGATCGAGGATTTGTTATGCCACGCGTTGTCACGCTTGCCCATTACTACACGCAGCCAGAAATTCAGCAAATGGCTGACAAGGTGGGCGACAGCCTGGAACTTTCCCTGTTTGCACGCGATGCCGATGCCGACATCATTGTGTTTGCCGGGGTGCGCTTTATGGCCGAAACGGCCAAAATTCTGAATCCGAATGCCACGGTGATCCTGCCGGATGCCGGCTCGACCTGTTCGCTGGTGACCCAAACGGATGTCACTGCCCTGAAGCAATGGCGCGAGGCGCATCCGGATCATGTGCATGTGTCGTACATCAATAGCTCGGCCGAGCACAAAGCGCTGAGCGACTGGATCGTGACCAGCCGCAATGTGGACGACATCATTGCTCACCTGTATGCCGAGGGCAAACAAGTGATTTTCTCGCCTGATCGCAATATGGGCGCGTATCTGAACTTCCAGCATGGCTACGATATGCCGCTGTGGTCAGCCGTGTGTGAAGTGCACGATAAATTCAATCAGGCCGCGCTGGACGAAGCGTTTGCCGCGGTGAAAACCGCCAAATACCTGATCGCACACCCGGAAAGCCCGCTGCCCGTGCTGCAGCAAGCCGATTATGTGGGTTCCACTTCAGGCATGCTGAACTGGATCAAGTCGTTCGACAAAGAGCCCGATGCGGCGATTTTCGTCGCGACCGAAGATGGCATTTTGTATAACATGCGCCAGGCTCGCCCCGATCTGAATATCGAGCAAGCGCCGATCTACGCTGGCTGCCAGTGTAATTCCTGTCCGTACATGAAGATGAATACCATCGAAGCGGTGAAACGCGCGCAGGCCGGGCAGGGCACGGTGATTGATTACCTGAGCCCCGCTGATATGGATGCCGCCCGCGCCCCGATCGAGCGCATGCTGGAATTCTCTAAACGCTATTACGCCTAAGCATGGCGCCTGTGTTTTGGCCAATAAAAAAAAGCCCGCTGTTGCGGGCTTTTTTTTATTGGGTATATGCTGCTAGGCTAATAAATATATTGGCTACAGGGCAATACCCCTAGGCAAGTGCGGCGAGTAGTTTGCCGTGAATGCCGCCAAAGCCCCCATTACTCATCACCAGAATCTGATCGCCCGGCTGCGCCTCGGCCACGATGGCGGCGATCAGGGTATCTAGCTCAGTAAAGCTTTGCGCCTTGCTGCCCAGCGGTGCCAGCGCTTCGGCGGTATCCCAGCCTAAATTCGCGCCGTAGCAAAACACCCGATCGGCGTCGGCCAAACTGCCGGGCAGGGCTTCTTTCATCGTGCCCAGTTTCATCGTGTTCGAGCGCGGCTCCAGCACGGCCAGAATGCGCTGGCTGCCCACTTTCGCGCGCAGCCCGGCCACAGTGGTGGCAATGGCGGTGGGGTGGTGGGCGAAATCATCGTACACGGTGATTTTGTTGACCACGCCTTTGATTTCCATCCGGCGTTTTACATTTTCAAAGCGGCTCAGCGCCTCGATCGCTACTTGCGGCGTAACGCCCACATGGCGGGCGGCGGCAATCGCTGCCAGTCCGTTGTGAGCATTGTGTTCGCCCATCAGGCTCCACACCAGACGCCCTTGCGGCTCGCCATTAAAGATGACCTCAAAGCCATCAGGGTAGACGGTGCCCAGCGCCCAGCCCGCTTGGCCAGTCGGGCTGGCGAAGTGTTCCACCTCTGACCAGCAGCCACGTTCGAGCACTCGCTGCAGGCTTTCTTCCTTGCCATTCACAATCACACGGCCCTGGCCGGGGATGGTGCGCACCAGATGGTGAAACTGCGTTTCAATCGCCGGCAAATCGGCGAAGATGTCGGCGTGATCGAATTCCAGATTGTTCAAAATCGCCGTGCGCGGGCGGTAATGGACAAATTTGCTCCGTTTGTCGAAAAAGGCGGTGTCGTATTCGTCGGCTTCCAACACAAAAAACGGTGACGTGCTGGCCGCATCTTGCCGCGGTGTGCCCGGTGCACGCGCCGAAACGCCAAAGTTTTCGGGAATGCCGCCGACCAGAAAACCGGGCGCCAAACCAGCGTCTTCCAAAATCCACGCCAGCATCGAGGTGGTGGTGGTTTTGCCGTGCGTGCCGGCTACGGCCAGCACCCATTTATCGCGCAGTAGATGCTCGCCCAGCCATTGCGGGCCCGAGGTATAGGGCAGCCCGGCGTTTAAAATCGCCTCCATCAGCGGCATACCCCGCTTGACGACATTGCCGATGACAAATAGATCGGGCTTGAGCTCAATTTGCTCGGCGCCAAAACCTTCGATCAATTCGATGCCTAGGCTTTCCAGCTGGGTGGACATCGGTGGATAGACATTGGCGTCGCAACCGGTGACCTTATGGCCCGCTTCGCGCGCCAGCGCGGCAATCCCGCCCATAAAGGTGCCGCAGATACCCAAAATATGAATATGCATAATCGATCGATCCTGGTTGCCGAGTGCGAGCCCATCTTGGCGCAATCAGCAATATTGATTTTGAATAAAAAGGTGCATCATTGTAGCGAAGTTGCTTGGCTCAGTGGGAGCGCACGCCTTACAATCAAGCCGACTAGCTCTAACGTCCTAATGTATTAACCTAGGTTTTGATTGATGACCTCTGCAACACCGGTGAACCCGGTTGAGATTGCGCGTATCGCACTCAAACGGCTGTCCGAGCGGGGCCTGCCCCCCACGCCTGAAAATTACGCCCAGTTCTACAACGCCATTCTCACCATCAAGGCGCCGGAAAGCAAAACGGCCACCGAGATGCAGCTGGCTTGGCAGGTGTTGTATAAGCTCGATGATGCCGCGACCGATGTCGCCGACATCACCGATGGGCTGCTGCAGAATCTATCTGGCTCCAGCTCAGTGATGCAACAAAGCCTGGGTGATCTGCAATCGATGCGCGAAGCGCACGCCGAGCAGCGCGTAAGCCCCGAGCAGGCGCATGCCTCGCTGGAAGACTTGCTCAATGTGGTCATCAACACCACCAGCAATGTGCACTCTACCGTCACCAGTTCGCACACTGATCTGCAAAGCATCCGTGATTCGATCCGGCATATCGAAGAAGACCTCGCTTTCAACCGCAAAGTGTTGGAACAAGATGCGCTGACCGGCGCGCTGAATCGGCAGGGTCTCGATCATTTGCTGATGCGCGAAGTGAAACGCGCCCAGCGCAATGGCGCTCGCCTGACCGCGGTGCTGGTGGATCTGGACGAATTCAAGCAAATCAACGATCGCTTCACCCATTTGGTGGGCGATCAGGTTTTGATTCACATGGCCAATCTGACCAAGGCCGTGTTGCGCGAATCGGATATTCTGGTGCGCTATGGTGGCGAAGAATTTCTGATTTTGCTGCTGGATACCGATCTAAAAGGCGCCAGCTACGTGATCGACCGCCTGCGGCTGGTAACTGGCCGCACGCCGTATATGCATCACGCCCAGCGCATCGAAGTGCGCTTCTCGGCCGGGATTGCCCAGCTGCGCGATGATGAAAATGGCCGCGCGATGGTGTTGCGTGCCGATGAAGCGCTCTATCGCGCTAAAAACAGTGGCCGCAGCAAGACCGAGCTGGCGGATTAAGCGGCCGCAACGTGCGTTGAAAACTAAAAAAAGCCCCGCAGTTGCGGGTCTTTTTTTGCCTTAGACGCCTCCAGCGCTTAGGCGCGGGGCTGGCCAGATGAGTTCGATGCACAACCCCCCGCTGGCGCTGTGGCTCAGTTTAAGCTCGGCCCCATGCAGCTCGGCAATGCGCCGCACAATCGACAATCCCAGACCAGAGCCACTTTGCGCCTGTCCTGGCGGACGGAAAAAACGCTCGCCCAGTCGCGCCAATACGGTCTCATCCACGCCTTGGCCATGATCGCTGATGCTAAGGCCGTGCTGCGTTAGTGTGACCACCGACGGTGGCTGACCATAGCGCAGCGCGTTTTCAAAGACATTACGTAGTAAGAGCTGCAGCAGGCTGGCATCGACCGCTGGCGCGAAGGGGGCCAGCTCGTGTATTTGTAAATCGCTGGCTGGTGCATCGGGCGCCACTTCGTGCCAGGCCGCCCAAATCAGCGGTGCTAGCGGCTGAGGTTGGCAATCTTGCTGTTGCAGTCGGTCAAGCCGCGATAGCGCCAAAAGCTGATTAACCAGATGGGTCGCGCGATCCACCCCAAGCAAAGCTTTACCCAGCGCATTATGGCGGGTTTGCTCACGTGGGCTGCTGCTGGCCAGCTCCAGCTGGATACGCAGCGCGGCCAAGGGGGTGCGTAATTCGTGCGCAGCATCGGCGGTGAAGCGCTGCTCGCGTTCGATAGCGGTGCCGATGCTGGCGTATTGCTGATTGAGGTTATTCACCAAGGTGGCGATTTCCTGCGGGGCAGGGGTGGCCAATGGGCTTAGATCCATGGGCTCGCGCCGGGCAAGCTCCTGGCTGAGTGCAGCCAATGGCTGCAGCGCGCGCCGGCTGGCCCATTGCAACATGAGCAGCAGCCCCAGCGCGGCGACCAGCAGCGGCCAGCCAAGATGCTCCATCAGTTCTTCAAACAGCTCTTCTTGCCATTCGCTACGTTCGGCCAGTACCAGCTGCACCCCGGCGCGTTCTACCCGAATACTGACCCAGTGATGGCCATCATGACGCAAAGCATGTAAATGGCCACGCCGCCCGGTTTCGCTGAGCGTAAAAGGGTGCGGGTCATTGCTGCTAATCAGCTGACCATCGGTACTGTACAGGGCGTAACTCATCCGCTCCGCGGCCGCGAGCTCTTGCCGGGAGTTAAGCTGCCCGTTTTGATGTAACTCGATCAGCATTTCGCCCGTCGCGCGCAAACGGTCTTCCAGTAGCTCGGCAAAACCATGCCGCGCGACAAAGAAAAAAACCACTAACAACACCGCCCAGACGCCCAGTGTGGCCAGCCCGGTAAACCAGGTGAGCCGGTTGCTGAGCGATTGGCCAAGGTGTTGACGGATGGCCTGGCGAAGGCGGGCGATGCCCGTGCGTAATTTAGACATCGGCTAAGCGCCATCCCAGCCCCCGCACATTGCGGATGGCTTCGCTGCCCAGTTTTTTGCGCAGATGCGATAGATGTACATCCAGCGAATTACTCTCCAGCTCGCTTTGCCAGCCAAACAGTTTTTCTTCCAGGGCATTGCGCGACAGATAGTGCGGATAGTGGTGGAGCAGCAGATACAGTAGGCGGTATTCGGTTGCAGTCAGCTCCAGTGCTTGCTTGGCGAGCCATACCTGCTGGGTGGCCGGGTTTAGCTCCACATCGCGCCAGCTCAGCAGATGACTTGCCCGCTGCTGGCTGCGGCGCAGCAGAGCATTCAGGCGCGCCACCAGCTCACCCAGCACAAAGGGCTTGGCCAGATAATCATCGGCGCCGGTATTTAGGCCGGTGATGCGTTCATCCGGCTCGGCGCGGGCGGTGAGCACCAGAATTGGTGTGGTATCGCCCAAGGCGCGCAGCTGGCTTAATACCTGCAGCCCATCCAGCCGGGGCAGGCTTAAATCGAGCACGACGGCATCAAATTGATGCGGGCTGGATAGTACATGCCAGGCATCTTGGCCGTCCTGCAGCCATTCCACCGTGTAGCCGGCATCAATCAAGCCTTCTTTTATGCCATCGCCCAGGAGGGGGTCATCTTCAACCAGAAGTAGTTGCATCGTGTGAGTCGGTGTCTGCCGGTGGGCGCTTATAGCCATGAATCATGGATAGCACCAGATTGTCTTGGTGGCGGATGCTTTCGGCGATGGCGGCCAGCACGTGCAAGGCGACGCAGCCGATCAGCACATTGGCAATCCCTTCATGCAGCTCTTCCAGCCACTCTTCTCCCCAGTAGGCATCCAGCCCCATCATATAACCGGTGGTGCCCAAGCTGATCACCAGCGCCAGCAGCAATAACATCATCACCGCGCCGGCGGGATTATGCCCAGTGTAATGGGGCGGCTGGCCACGCAGCAAGGCACGCAGGTAAGGAAACAACCGTGACGGCCAGGGAAACCAGTCGCGAAAGCGCGCATAGGGCGTACCGATAAAGCCCCAAAGTAGGCGGGTGAGCACCACGCCAGTGGCGACATAACCGGCATAGCGATGCACTGTGGCGCCACTTTCATTGATAAAGTTACCCAGTACGCACAGTACCAAGGTCCAGTGCAGGATACGGACTAACGGGTCCCAGACTCGTAGGCGAGACATGATGATGCTCCTTTCGCTTGTGGCCACAGTAGCCAGGCACACAGCAGACTAACGATCAGCCAAGACAGCCACAGCGTAGCCAAGGTGTGGCTGAGAAAATGTGCGCCCCGCAGTTGCTGAATCCAGCCCAGCATGAGTCCGGGCAATAACAGGAGGGGGATGCGAATCAAGGCCTGGCGCCGCTCAAGCGGAAGCCACAGTGCAATAAAGCCCAGCAGCCAACTGCCGCTACTGGCATGCCCAGCCGGATAGCACTGCCCCGCGCCCACGCCTAGCGGCAGGCGATCAAACAGGCGCAAGTACGGCGTATGGCCGCCAAACTGCTGTAAATCCCAGGGGCAATGCAACACACTCAGGTGTTTGAACTGAGTCACCAGCACCGGAACCAGCAGGGCCGAGAGCCCCACCACCAGCCATTGCCGGGTGGCTAAATCTTGCCAGCCCGCCAGGCGCTGCTGGCGATACAGTTGCCAGGCCACGGCCACGCCCAGCACGACGGAGAGTTTTTTCATCCAATCGTGCCCCAGCTTGGCGGTGAGCCATTGATCCCGCCAGGGAAACTGCCCACTGGCCGGATCAAACATCCAGTTGGCCAGCCACAAATCCACATTGCTGTATTGCTGCAGAATAATCAGTCCGACTAGGCTGCTGATCAGCAAGACGGCATTGCCCAGCAACCACTGTTGCCGGTTAAGAGATGGGCTGGCGTGCGGCATGGCTTACTCGATTTCAGATTTCACGACATCCATGGTTTTGGTGTCGAAATAGATCTCGGCCTTTTTGCCATCTTTGGTTTTGCCATACATTTCATAGCAATTGCCATCGACTTTGAATTTCTTGATGGTGTAGCCCTGTTCGGCCAGCTTGGCTTTCACTTGGGCTTCCGGCATCCATTCTGCTTTCGGGTGCGCGGTACATTTGGCTGCGGCCATGGCTTGGCCAGCAAAAACTGCAGTCACGAGGGCAAGTGCGGTGTACTTCAGCATGATGTGCTCCTTGAGCAGGGTGAAAAGACCAGCGTATTTCACCACCGCTGTATGAAGCGAAACTTAAGCCAACCACCGTTCGTCGCTTGTGATAATGTGTCGCCGCCCTGTCGCGAAACCGTATTATCTTTTTATGGGGGCACAGTTTAGGCGCTTCATTTTCGCTTAAGTCTGCCTGCGCACACTGGCGCGCATCGCCCGATTGTTATTTTTGAGGAAGTCCATGTTGGCCCGAATTTTGGCTCGTCGCTTTGCCTTTACGCTGCCCCAGCTCACGGCCCTATTTGCGCTGTATCTGGTGGCGCTGTGCAATACCGCTTTTTGGAGCAAAGCCTGGCAAGCCATCGCCGGCACGCCGGGCAGTAAATTGCCCTTGTTTGCCGGTATGGCGGTATTGCTGATCGCCGGTTTTCAACTGATTCTGACTTTGCTGTGCTGGCCGCGCTGGGCCAAAGGCCTGCTGATGGTGCTGGCCCTGCTGGCTAGCATCACCGCCTATTTCACCGCCAGCTATGGGGTGATGATCGATAGCGCCATGCTGCGCAATGTGTTTCAAACCGATACCCGGGAAGCGCTGGAATTACTCAATCTCAAGCTAGTGCTGGATGTATTGCTGCTGGGCGTATTGCCCGCCTGGCTGATTAGCCGCGTGGAGCTACAGCCTGTGCGCTGGCCACGGCTATTGCTGGGTAAATTGGGGCAGCTGGTGCTGTGTCTGGTGTTGATGGTGGCGGTGATTGGCGTGTTTTATTCGGCGCTGGCCTCGTTTACCCGCAATCACAAGCCGATTCGCTATCTGATCAACCCCGCTAATGGCATTTACGCCACCATTCGCTATGTGGTGGGGGAGCGCATGAAAGCGCCGGTGGTGGCCGAGCCCTATGGCCGGGACGCGAAAAAAATCGCGCCAACCCAGCCGCATAAACCTACTCTGCTGGTGCTGGTGGTGGGCGAAACCGCCAGGGCGGAGAATTTCTCGCTCAATGGTTACGCCCGGCCCACCAATCCAGAATTGGCCAAATTGCCGATTATCAATTTTAGTCAGGTGAGCTCATGCGGCACTGAAACCGCTGTCTCGGTGCCCTGTATGTTCTCGGGTTTTCCACGCAGCGACTTTAGCGTGAACAAGGGCGAGGCGCGTGAAAATCTGATCGATATTTTGCGCACTGCGGGGCTGAAAGTGGTGTGGATCGACAATAACTCGGGCAGCAAAGGCGTGGCCAAGCGCCTCGGTGAAGTAACGATCCCCGATGGTGGCCCAGCGCCCGATTGCCGTGCAGATGAATGCTACGACACGGCGATGTTGCCGCAGTTGCAGCAAGCGCTACAGGGCGCGGCGCAAGATACGGTGGTGGTGCTGCATCAGAAAGGCAATCACGGCCCAGCCTACTGGTTGCGCTATCCGGCGGAATTTGAAGTCTTCAAGCCCGTATGCCGCACCACGCAATTGCAAGATTGCCCGCGCGAACAGATTTTGAATGCCTACGACAATGCCATTCGCTTTACCGATCATTTCCTCGCGCAATTGATCGGCCAGCTGCAGCAGCGCAGCGATTACGATAGTGCCATGCTGTATGTTTCGGACCATGGCGAATCCACCGGCGAAAATGGCCTGTATCTGCATGCTGCGCCATATATGATCGCCCCCAGCCAGCAAACGCATGTACCCATGGTGGCGTGGTTTTCGCCTAGCTATGCGGCCAGCCGGCAGCTGGATCTGCAGTGCCTGCAAGGCGAGCGCAGCAAAGCCTTTAGCCACGATAACTGGTTCCATACCGTCTTGGGGGCCACCGGCGTGAGCACGAGCGTGTATCAGCCGCCGCTGGATATGCTGGCGAGCTGCCGCAAGTAAATCGCGGCTAGTAAACCAAAAGGCCAGCAATGCTGGCCTCAGGCTGCAAACAGGCTGGTAGAACAATCTACTTCAAGTCTCGGCAAAGCCGAGGCTAGGAAATAAGGCTTTGAATCTACAGCCTTGATGTTCTATTCCCACCCCTCCCGTCCCCTCCTTGAGGGGAGCCTCGCTGCGCGAGTGGGCTTGCTGATCAATTTGCGGGGGTGCTGCCGGCCTATTTATGGGCTAATTAGTGCGCATCGCGCTCGGTCTTATTTGAGCAGGGCTTGGTAGCCGTTGGTGATCACCAGCCCGGCAAAATACAAATACAGTACTGCCGAGGCGAGGTGGCAGCCCTGTTTAAAGCGCGGCCCCAGCGTTTGGCCGCCATGATGAGCCACCAGCACGATGAAGGTGCTCCAGGCGAGGCCACCGAGGAAAAACCCGCTGAGAAAATCGGCCGTGCTGCTCAGGCTGCCATCGGTAGCGCGGGCAATCAGCGTGCCGCCCACCGCGGCAAACCACAAAATCGAGGTGGGTGAGGCCATGGCCAGCGTTAGCCCGCGGGTAAAGAGCTGGCGGCGCGCGGGTAGTGGTGGATGCTCGCCCTCAGCGGCGCTGGCATCGCGCCAGGCTTCGCGGGCCATTTTATAGGCCAGCCACAGCAGCAGCGAGCCGCCGCCCAGCCAGGTGAGCCATTGCACCAGCGGAAATTGCAGCAGAAAACTCATGCCAATCAGCGCGAGAATGGCATAGGCCAGATCGCCAAAGCAGGAGCCAAAGCCCATCCAGAAGCCAGCCTGACGGCCATATTTGAGGGTGGCGTCGATCATGGCCACATTCACAATGCCGATGTCGAGGCAGAGCGAAATCGACAGCAAAAAGCCGGTAATAAAGGTTTCCATGCCGTTTAGCTTACGGCGCAGGCGATGGCCTGACTATTGGGGATGCTCGCGATTCGCGGGTTGTATAGGTGTATTTAGGGGTATTGCCCGCTAGCCAATTTCACATAAAGCGTAGCGGGCAATACTGGCCAGGGTATGCTTAATTGCGCCAGAATGCGCGGGTAAACAGGATCAATACCGAGAAAATCTCTAGCCGGCCCAGCAGCATGGTAAAGCTGCACACCCAAGTCTGAAAATCGGTCAGCCCCTGGAAATTGCGCGCCGGGCCCACTTCGCCCAGGCCCGGGCCGGCATTATTAATGCAGGCAATAATCGCCGAGAAACTGCTGATGAAATCGAGCCCCGACACCAGCAACACCAGCGTCAGTACCACAATGCTGGCGAAATAGATAAACACAAAGCCCATCACGGAAAACAGGATATTTGGCGGAATCACCTGCCCATTCACCCGCAGCGGATGCACACCCTGTGGATGCAGCAACACCGACATCTGGCGGCCCACTTCGCGCACCTGAATAATGGTGCGGATCATCTTGATCCCGCCGCCGGTGGAGCCGGCGCAAGCGGTGATACAAGACAGAAACAGCATCACCAGCGGCACAAAAATCGGCCACGCGCCAAAGTCCACGCTGGCAAACCCGCAATCGGTGGCCAGCGAAACTAGATTAAACGCTACATGACGCAGAGCGGTGAGGTACTCCGGGTACACCTGCTGCCAGTACAGATAGCCGGCCAGCGTGAGCGTGCTGCCCAAAATCAGCAGTAGCATGGCTTTGAATTCGCTGTCTTTCAGGTACACCGATAATTTCCGCCCTGACAGCGCGAAATAGTGGGTGGCAAAATTGGTGGCCGCCAGCAGCATAAAGACAATCAAAATGCCTTCGATCAGTGGCGAATTGAAATAACCGACGCTGGCATCGTGGGTGGAAAACCCACCCAAGCACATGGCCGCAAAGGCGTGGCACACCGCATCCAGCCAGCTCATACCGCCAGCGTATTTCAGCAGCAGCGCGCAGATCAGCGTGAGGCCAGCGTAAATCAGCCACAGATTGCGGGCGGTTTCGTGAATGCGGGGTGTGAGTTTGGCGTCTTTGATCGGGCCCGGGGTTTCGGCCTTGAAAAGCTGCATACCCCCCACCCCTAATAGCGGGAGAATGGCGACAGCCAAGACGATGATCCCCATACCCCCTAGCCAATTGAGCAAGTGACGCCATAAATTAATCGAGGGAGGTAGATGATCAAGCCCGGTAAACACCGTGGCACCGGTGGTGGTGAGCCCCGACATGGTTTCAAAATAGGCGTCGGTAAAACTGGTAGCCGGATTAAACAGCAGCAGGGGCACGGCCGCGACTGCAGGCAACAAGCTCCAGATGCCTACTACCAGCACAAAGCCATCGCGCGGCCGCATTTCGCGTTTGTAGCGACGGGTCGCCAGCACGGTGAGCCCGCTCACCAACATTAAGCCGCCCAGCGCATCAATAAATGGCCACAGGCCAGCGTCGCCAGTGAAAAGGGCGACGACGATGGGCACCACAATCGAGATCGAAAACAGTGCCGACACCCGGGCCAGCACATTGACGGTGGGGAGAATACGTTGCGCCAGCGTCATTTAGAAAAACCCGATTTTGACCGCGAATAATTGCTCGATTTCGCGGATATGCCGTTTATTGTCGATAAACACGATCACGTGGTCTTCGTTTTCGATCACGGTATCGTGATGCGCCATCAGAACTTGTTCGCCGCGGATCAGCGCCGCCAGATTAGCGCCTTGCGGTAGTTTGATTTCTTCCACTTTGCGCCCCACCACCCGCGAATTATTGCGATCACCATGGGCAATCAGCTCGATGGCTTCGGCTTCGCCGCGGCGCAGGCTGTGAACCGCCACAATATCGCCTTGCCGTACGTGGGTGAGCAGCGCGCCAATGGTGGCTTGCGCGGGGGAAATCGCCACATCGATTTTGCCGCCTTGCAGCAAATCGACGTAACGCGAGCGATTGATGATGGCCACGACCTTGCGCGCGCCCATTTGCTTGGCCAGCAACGAGGACATGATGTTGTCTTCATCATCCGAGGTGAGCGCCATAAATAAATCACAGCGGTCGATCTGCTCGGTATCAAGCAGGTTTTCATCGGTGGCTTCGCCGCGCAGAATCAGGCAATTGGGCAGGTGTTCGGCCAGCCATTGCGCCCGTTCGCGCTGCACTTCGATGATCTTGACCTGATAGTCGTCAGCCAGCGCGCGCGCCAGCCGGTAGCCGACATTGCCGCCGCCGCAGAGGGTAATACGTTTGATGGTGCGCTCACTGGCGCGGAACTGGCGGATCACGCTGCGAACATGTTGCCGCGCCGCGAGGAAAAATACTTCGTCGCCGACGCTGAGGGTGGTGTTGCCATCGGGGGTGATGCGTTTATTGCCGCGGTAGATCGACACAATGCGGCAATCGATTTTATCTAGATACAGCGGCAGGGTGGAGAGGTCTTTGCCATCCATCGCAGCGCCCGCTTCAATGCGCACGGCCACCATTTGCGCTTTACCCGCGCCAAATTCCAGCACTTGCAAGGCCTCGGGCGTGGCCACCAACCCTTGCAGCAGGTCGGTCACGATTTGCGCCGGGGTAATGATATGGTCGATGGCAAAGCCATCTTCGGTGAATAACTCTGGGCGGGCGAGGAGATCCTGATCGCGAATGCGGCCAAGGCGGGTGGGCACATTAAACAGGCTATGCGCGATTTTGCAGGCCACCATATTGAGCTCATCCGATGGCGTTACCGCCAAAATCAGATCGGCATCGGCCGCGCCGGCTTGTGCCAGCGTTACCGGATTAGAGGCATGCCCGCACAGGGTACGCAAATCGAGCTTATCGGCCAGTGGCTGCAAATTGCTCGGCTGTTCATCCACGATGGTGACATTGTAATTTTCGCGCACCAGCTGTTCGGCCACCGATGAGCCAACCCGGCCAGCGCCCAGGATCAGGATATTGGGCAAGTGGTATTCCTTTGCCTGCTGAGCAGGCGATCAAACAACAACGCCGACAAGGGGAGGAGCTTGTCGGCGTTGGTGGGGCGAAGTGGCTTACGCTTCTTCCAGATTGCGCAGCTTGCGCGGCATCTGAATGCCCAATTGCTTGAGCTTGCGATACAGGTGCGTGCGCTCCAGACCAATGCGCTCGGCCACACGGCTCATATTGCCGTTGGAGAGCTCGATCTGGCGTTCCAGATAAAAGCGCTCAAACTGATCCCGCGCTTCGCGCAGCGGCAAATCCAGATCGATTTGCGGCAGCGGCATCGCTTGCTGCACTTCGGCGGTGGCGACTTGCGATTCAGGCGAGAGCTGGGCCAGAAGGCGGCTCACCGGCAGGATATCAATATCGCCATCCCGACCAGTAAGGGCCAGGCTTTTGACCACATTGGCCAGCTGGTCGATATTGCCAGGCCATTCTTGCTGGCTGAGCAGCTGCAGAGCCGATTTGGAAAAACGCCGCACGCCCAGTTTATTGGTGGCTACGGTCTGGGCCAGCAGGCTTTCCGCCAACGCCGGGATATCCTCGGCATGATTGCGCAGCGCCGGTACCGGCACAATGATCTGCGTCAGCTGACGCAGCAATTCGGGCTCGATTTGGCCGGTGAGCTGATCCAGGGGGCGGGTAGAGGCCGTTACCAGGCGAACTTTTTGTTTTTCCAGTTTTGGAATCAAATTCAGCAAGCCGGCTTGGGCTTTGCGATCCAGCCAGGCGATATCCCGCACGAAAATCGTGCCGTTGGCGGCCCGATTGAGCATGTCTTGCGGTGGCAAAGCCAGCTCTTCATTCGAAGTGGGTGACACAAAACCGCCATTGGCTTTGGTCAGGTGGCGCGCGCAGGCTTCAAAGCCGGCGCCAGGTTCGCCGGTCAGGATGATGGGCAGGGTCTGACTTGCTACCTGATCAAGTGCCTCACGCAGCGCCTGAATGGCACTGCTATTCCCGAGGCTCTGCAGGCCCTGCGTCGGCTTTACCGTGGCAGCGGGTTGAGCAAAAGCCCGTTTGACTGCCGCCAGCAGTTTTTGCAAGCCGATGGGCTTTTCCAGAAAATCCAGTGCGCCAATGCGGGTGGCCTCAACGGCCGTATCCACGGTGGCGTGGCCCGACATCATGATCACCGGCATGGTCAGCTGACCATTGCGCGCCCATTCTTTGAGCAGGGTGACGCCATCGGTGTCGGGCATCCAGATATCAAGCAAGACCAGTTTTGGTTCGGCTTGATTACGGTATTTGCGTGCAGCCTCAGCATTTTCGGCCAGTGCAACGCTATACCCCTCATCAAGCAAGATTTCTGACAACAGTTCGCGAATGCCAACTTCGTCGTCAACAATCAAAATTTCCTGATTAACCACTTGTTGTTTCCTCCCAGAGCGGCAACTCTATCCGAACGAAGGCGCCAGTGGCATTGCCCACTTGTACCCGCCCGTGATGTTCTTCGATAATTTTTTTCACGATCGCCAGACCTAATCCGGTGCCTTTGGCCTTGGATGTTACATAAGGCTCAAAAACCCTAGGCAGTAAGTCTGGAGCAAAACCTTTGCCGCTATCTTCGATGTAAAGACGCGCCCATTTTTCGTCTTTTTCGAGAATAAGGCAAATCTGTTTTTCTTCGGCCTCGGCAATCGCGTCTTGCGCATTTTGCAGCAGGTTGTGAATGACCTGGCGCAGATGAGTCGCATCGCCATTCACCATCAGGGCATCGTGTACCCTAAATTCACGTAATACTGGCGCCGCTTCGTACAGCACTAACACCTCTTGCACCAGCGCCAGCAGATCCAGCGGCTTTTTCTTGCCCGATGGCTTGCGCGCATAATCGCGGAAGGCATCCACCATCTGCTTGAGGGCCGCCACCTGCTTGATGATGGTCTGGGTGTTGCGGGTGAGAAATTCCGCGCCAGTCTGGTCGAGTTTATCTACCAGTTTGATTTCCATCCGCTCGGCCGAGAGTTGAATCGGCGTGAGCGGGTTTTTAATTTCATGGGCCAGGCGGCGGGCTACTTCGCCCCAGGCCGCGTCGCGCTGGGCTGACAAGAGCTCGGTGATGTCATCAAAGACCAGTACATAGCCATGCAGATCTTCTGCGTCATCAATCAGCTGGCTCAGCCGCGTGCCGCGTACCAGCAGTACCCGTTTTTCTTCGGCCAGCTCAATCTGACGCTGCCAGACTTCTTCATCCGACAAAAAGCCGTGAATGGTGTGGGCCGAAAACGCGGTGAGGGCCGGATAGCTTTCATTCCAGCGTGATAAGGGCTGGCCATGAATGCGCTCTGGGTCTAAGCCCAGAATGCGCAAGGCGCTCTGGTTGGCCGATTGCAGCTGCCATTCTTCATCAAACGACAGCACGCCGGCTGATAGCGAGCCTAAAATTGCCTCGACATAGGCCTTGGCCTCGGCCTGCTCGGCCTGGTTTTCTTCCAGCTTGTCGCGCGCATCGGCCAATTGGCGGGTCATGCGGTTAAAGGAGTGGGTGAGGATGCCCAGCTCATCGCGGCTGATGACAGGATGCTGCTGGGTGAAATCCCCTTGCGCCACCGCGCGCGTTCCCGCGGCTAGCACGCCCAGTGGCGCGGCGAGTTTGTCCGACAGGTAAATCGCCAGCGCTAACGCGCCCAGTAGGGCAATGGTGAGCGCAATGGTCAGCGTTAGGCTGTAAATGAGTTTAAGCCCTTGCCGCGACTGTGCGAGCTGTTTGTAATCACTGCGTACTTGCTCGACCAGCTCGGCATCTTGTGCCAGCTGGGTCGGCACGGGCTGCATCAGTTGCAGCAGCCGCACGCGATTGCTGATGTCGCTGTCGGGCATCGGCACGATCACCCGCATCATCAGCGCGCCGTTATCGCCTTTTTCAATCCCTTTGTAGCTGCCGATCACGGCTTTGCGCACCAGATCACGCGAGGGCAGCTGGGGGATTAGCGGCGCCATTTCGTTGCCGATATTGGCGTAGAGCTGGTTGTTGTCATCAAATAGCGTGATTTCCTGCACGCCGGTTTGCTCGCGCAGCTTGGATAGGCGGGGCAGTAGGCTGCTTACGCTATTGTCGTGGACATCCCAGGCAATAACCGAGGCTTTGCGCTCTAGCTCGGCCAGCTGAAATTCGATGGCGTTGTGGCCTAGATTCAGGCCGCGATCCAGGGCGTTATCCACCCGGACATCAAACCACGCCTCGATCGAACGATTTAAGAACTGCACGGACAAGGTATACACCAGTGCGCCGGGTAAGACCGCCACTAGCGAGAACATAAATACCATGCGCAAGGTCAGGCGGGAGCCAAATACCTTGCGTTTTACCCGACCCAGCAAGCGTGTCATGCGCGTGCCGACAAACAGCGCCATGCCCAGTAGCAGGGCCACATTCAGCCCCAGCACTAAGCCGTAATAATTAGAAAAATGAGAGGTGTTGCCCGAGGCGGTGGCGAGCAAGAACAGCAGGACGGTGGCCAGAGCCCCAATAATTAACAACCAGCGTTTCACTGCACAGGCTCCGTTTCGGCCGGTCGACGCAGCTGGATTTCACTCCAGCCTGATTCCAGTTGCCAGTTGGTGTTGCCGATGGTGCTGAGCTGAAAGGCTTTGGGCAGTTGTGAGCCATCCAGCCGCAGTCGCAGCTTGCCGGCAAAATCTTCGCTTTGCAGATCCGCGCCATCCATCACTACCCAGTTTTTCAGCGTGCCCAAGGCCGTGAGGGCTTCATCGAGGCTATTAAAATGCCGCACTACGCCGGCGGCCGCGATGCGATATTGCTTGGTCAGTGGCTGAAAACTCAGCCGATGGGTGGCCGTGGCATTGGGGCCAAACCCTTCGGCCACTTGCCGGTACCAGGCATATAAGCGCGGTTTGGTGAGTTTGAATTCGTAAACAAAGGGGAGGGTGAGGCCATTGCGTAAAGCCTCGTCCAGCTCGGGATTCAGGCTCACGGTAAAACGGGCAAACAACTCAATGCGGGGCGGAAGGATATCGGCTTCGGTTTTGATGGTTTTAATGCCGGCGGCATGGGTGCCAAGCGCACCCATGAGCCCGGCCAGCAGCAGGAACAGGCGAAGCCAGGCCGCCAGATTAAGCTGCAGCCTTGCGAAATAACGCGTAAAAGAAACCATCATGATCTGCATTGGGTAATAACTGCCCACCCTGTCCGTCGCGAATCAGATCGGCAGGAATGGCCGGGTGCTGCAAAGGTTCGGCGATGGCATCGGGATGGCGCGCGGCAAATGCTGCCACGGCGGCCTGATTTTCCGCCGGAAACACAGAGCACGTAGCGTACAGTAGTTTGCCGCCTGACGCTACGAGTGACCAAAGCTGATCTAACATTTTTTCTTGTTGACATTGCAATTCAGCAAAGTCGTCGGGGCGGCGCAGCCATTTGATATCCGGGTGGCGGCGAGTCACCCCCGTAGCCGAACAAGGTACGTCGGCCAGAATGCGATCAAACAATTGGCCATCCCACCAGCTCGCGGGTTCGGCGGCATCAGCGCAGGCCGTGCGGGCCGATAATTGCAGCCGTTCGAGGTTATTGCTTACGCACTCCAGGCGTTTAGCATCGGCGTCCAGTGCCAGTAAATCCAGCTCGGCCAATTCCAGCAAATGGCCCGTTTTACCGCCCGGAGCCGCGCAAGCATCGAGTACGCGCTGACCATCGCGCACATCGAGCAGATAAGCGGCAGCCTGAGCGCCCCAATCCTGCACCGATACCCAGCCCGCGGCGAAATCAGGCAGCGCATCCACCGCTTGCGGTTTATCCAGCTGTATGGCTTGCGGGCCCAATATGCGGCCGGTGATGCCGACTTCGTTGAGGCGCGCCAGATAGGCTTCGGCGCTCGTGTGGCGACAATTCACTCGCAAAGTCATCGGTGGATGGCTGTTATTGGCCTGCAAGATTTGTTGCCACTGCTTGGGATAAGCCTGCTTCATGGCGGTGAGCCACCATTTAGGATGGCTAAAGCGGCCGCGTTCGTTCTTTTGCGCGGCGCTAATCAGCTCGGCTTGCTGGCGCAGGAAATTACGCAGCACCGCGTTAACCAGCCCTTTGGCTTTGCCGCTGCCGATTTTGCTGGCCACTTCAACCGCGTGATCGACGACCGCATGCGCGCCGGCGCGGGTGAATTGCAGCTGATACAGGCTGATTAGCAGCAATATCCGCACTTCCTGCTCTTTCACTGGCTTAGTGGCCAGCTGCTGCAATACCGCTTCCAGCAGGCCCAGATGCCGCAAGGTGCCGTAGCTAATATCCTGCACGGCGCCGCGTTGTTGCGGGGTGAGGTTGGGGTTTTGTCGCCAGGTGGTGCCAAGGGCTTCGGTCAGATTTTGTCCGCCGAGCACAGCAAACAGCGTTTCACAAGCCAGGGTTTGGGTCAGTAACATCCGCTTCTTCTAGGGTATATGGCGCTAGGCCTTATTAAATAATAACTACAGGGGTATACCCCTTAGGTGCCAAAGCGTTGCCCTGCTGTGAGCGGGCTGCCAGCGAGAAAAGCCTGGGTGGGAAGACGCTTGCCGCCAGCCTTTTGTAATTCGCTGATGCGCAAGGCGCCGCTACCGCAGGCGACAAGCAGCGCGTCTTTTTCTACCGCCAAGATTTCGCCTGCGACGCCATCACCCGCGCAGACGCTGGCTTGCCAGATTTTTACCGCTTGGCCATCGAGCGTGGTTTGTGCGCTGGGGAAGGGGTTAAACGCGCGGATCATGCGGCACAGCGCGTCGGCGCTTTGTTGCCAGTCGATTTGCGCCTCTTCTTTTTTTAGCTTTTCGGCGTAAGTGACGCCGGCTGCGGGCTGTACCTGCCGCTGGGCCTGTAAGGCGGGTAGATCGGCCAATGCCGCCACAATCGCCTCGGCACCTTGGGCGGCCAATTTGTCATGCAGAGTTTGGGCGTTGTCTTGCGCGCTGATCGGCGTGGTGTGGATGCTGAGCATATCGCCCGTATCCAGGCCGGCATCCATTTGCATAATGGTGATGCCAGTTGCGTCGTCGCCCGCCAAAATGGCCCGCTGAATCGGCGCCGCACCACGCCAGCGTGGTAGCAGTGAGGCATGAATATTCAGGCAGCCAAAGCGTGGTAAATCAAGTACGGCTTGCGGGAGTATAATCCCGTAAGCCGCAACGACCATCACGTCGGCGTTAATACCCTGCAGGGGTTCCTGTTGTTCGCTGGTGCGTAGTTTTTCCGGCTGATACACCGGCAGGCCATGTGCCAAAGCAACGGTTTTCACCGGCGAGGCGGTCAGCTTCATGCCGCGGCCGCTGGGGCGATCGGGCTGGGTGAGCACCAAGGCAATCTCATGGCCGGCTGCAATCAGGGCGCTAAGGGCGCTGGCGGCAAAATCCGGGGTGCCGGCAAAAATAATCTTCATGCTTCAATCTCGGGTGGGCAAAAGCAAAAACGCCAGCCGCTGCTGGCGTTTACCGTGGGCCATGCGTTTACATGGCTTTGCGTTTTTTCAGTTTTTGCACAATGCGGTTCAGTTTCAGGCGCGAGAGTTTTTCGACAAACACTTTGCCATTGAGGTGATCGATCTCATGCTGGATACAGATTGCCAGCAGGCCATCAGCCGCCAGCTCAAAGGCTTGGCCGCTGCGATCAAACGCGCGGATTTTAATGGTCTCGGCCCGCTCCACTTCTTCGTAAATGCCAGGCACCGACAGACAGCCTTCTTCGTAAGTTGTGACCCCGTTCATTTCGATAATCTCGGGGTTAATCAACACTAATAAGTCGTCTTTGCTCTCGGACGTGTCGATCACGATCAGCCGATAGTGGTAGTTGACCTGCGTGGCGGCCAAGCCAATACCCGGCGCGGCATACATGGTCTCGGCCATGTCATCGATTTGCCGTTGTAAAGCCGCATCAAATTCGGTAACGGGCTGCGCCACAGTGTGCAAACGCTCGTCGGGGTAGTGCAAAATATTAAGAATTGCCATCTTTGCTTGCTAGACCAAAAGTTTATGCTGCAGAATCGGTTAAATAATTGCTTTAGCTTAATTCATCATATAGATATTTGAATAGTGGCAGCATTGCCCTGCAAAGGTTCAAATATCAAAAAATCCTTGCTGTTGCTGGCGAGAACTGGGCTCACACTATGCGTAAATCGATTATATCCTTTCTACTGGCCGCCGGCGTGATGGCCGGTGCCGTCCATGCCGACGAGTTGAAGCTGGCAGACAATGCGCCAGATCGCTACGTGGTGGTCAAAGGCGATACGCTGTGGGATATCTCGGGCAAATTCCTCAAACAGCCTTGGCGCTGGCCAGAAATCTGGCAACTGAACAAAACTGAGATCAAAAATCCGCACTGGATCTACCCCGGTGATGTGATTGTACTGGATCGCAGTAGTGGCAAACCACGCCTGAAACTGCTGAAAAACAGCAAAGCCGACGGACGTGGCGGCAATGGCAAACTCAGCCCGCGCGTGCGCGTGTCGCCACTGGATCGCGATGCGACCCCAAGTATCTCGCTGCAATCGATCGAGCCTTTCCTCTACAAGCCGCTAGTGATGGATCTGCCCACCTTCAAGGCTGCCCCGCGGGTGGCTGCAGGCTCGGATAATCGGGTGATGTATGTGCCGGGTGATCAAATCTATGCTGTTGGGCTAAACGAAGCTCAGGCCGGCGATACCTATCAGGTGTTCCGCCAAGGTAAAGACATCAAAAATCCGGATAACGACAAAGAAACCCTTGGTATGGAAGTGCAGTACCTGGGTGATGTTCGTATCCAGCGTGAAGGCGATGTGGTGACATTGAAAGTCGTGTCGGCGGTGCGGGAAATTCAGGTGGGCGACCGCCTGATGAAGGCGCCGGAGCGCACTTTTATCAACTACGCACCGCATCTTCCGCCGCAAGCCTTGCAAGGCAAAGTGGCCGCAACCTTTGGTCGAGTGAGTGAAGTGGGCTCGCTGATGACCGTGGTGGTGAATAAGGGCGCTCTCGATGGCGTGGACATTGGTACGGTGATGTTTAGCTATAAGCCACCACGGCAAGTAGTGAAGGAAGATAAAAGCGAGCCTGATCGTCTGACGCCTCCGATCAAAAATGCCAATCTCTTTATCTATCGCGTTTTCCCGCAGCTCTCTTATGCGCTGGTGCTGGATAGTACGATGCCAGTGAACCAGGGAGATGTGGTGGCTGCTGAAGCGGCAACGCCAGCGGAATAAACTTGACGCTGGATCAAGATCTGCAGCAATGGGTGCGCCTGAGCTTAGTGAATGGGCTGGGCCCCCGTGGCTGGGTCGGATTACTGCGGGCTCTGGGTGAGCCCGCTTTTATTTTATCCGCCGCGGAGAAAGCACTGGCCGAGTTGGTATCGCCCTCAATTGCGACAGCGATCTGCCAAATGGCCGAGTGCAATCTGGATGCCGAATTTGCGCAGCTAGCCAACTGGTTGGCGCAGCCTCATTGCCAACTACTTACCCTGGCCGATGCGGCCTATCCCAAACGCCTGCTCGATCTGCCTGACCCACCGCCGCTGCTGTATGCGCAGGGCGATTTGGGTTTACTCACACGCCCGGCGGTGAGTGTAGTGGGGAGTCGCAATGCCACGGCACAGGGGATTGCCAATGCCGAGCAGTTTGCGGCGTTTCTAGCGCAGCAAAGCGTGTGTGTGATTAGCGGAATGGCCAGCGGGATTGATGCTGCAGCCCATCGCGGTGGACTGAGTGGGGCGGGTAGCAGCATCGCAGTGGTGGGTACCGGGCTTGATCGTGTGTATCCGGCCGCGAATCGGGCGCTGGCACATCAATTGGCCGCGCAAGGGCTATTACTCTCCGAGCTGGCCTTAGGTTCGCCGCCCAAGGCTGAGCACTTTCCTCGGCGCAATCGACTGATTGCGGCATTAGGGGCGGGGTGTCTCGTGGTGGAGGCAGCGCTGGAAAGTGGCTCGCTGATTACCGCGCGACAGGCGGCGGATTTGGGCCGCGAAGTGTTTGCCATTCCGGGCTCGATTCATTCGCCGGTGGCCAAAGGATGCCATCGTTTGATCAAGCAAGGCGCAAAATTAGTCGAGGCCGGGGCAGATATTCTGGAAGAGCTGTCCGGTAATTTGGCGCTGGATTTTTCGCCGCAAAAAACGCCGAATGCGAGCCCAGAAACTCCAGACGAAGAGTCGCCATTATTGGGCTTAATGGGGTGGGATGCGGTTGAATTTGATTGGCTGGTGTTGCAAAGCGGCTTGACGAGCGAGGCGCTGTGCGCGATTCTGTTGGGTTTGGAACTGGAAGGGAAAGTGGCCAGTCTGCCGGGGAACCGGTATCAGCGACTGGGCATTGCAAAATAAGACGCCAATCATGCTTGAAGTACTTGCCTATTTATTTGAACAATTTTACAACGCAGATGGCCTGCCAGATGTCTCTCAGGTGGCCAAAAAGCTGTCGTTGGCCGGTTTTGAGGGCGAGGATATTCATGATGCGCTGACTTGGCTGGGGGAGCTCAAACAGCTGGATATCACCCCTTATTTGGCGCTCGACGAGCAGGGCATTGCCTATCGGCCGCTGCAGCAAAATGAAGTACAGCGTCTGTCAGACGAAGCGGCACAATTTTTCTTTTCGCTGGATGCCACCCGCCTGCTGAGCACCGGTGAACGCGAGCTGGTGCTCGATCGCCTCTGGCGTGAGCCCGATGGCGAGGTGGGCGCTGAGCGCCTGAAGCTGATCGTGTTGATGGTCATTTGGCAAAAGCGAGATGCATTGTCTAATCTCCTGATCGAAGACCTGTTGTTCGGCCGCGACGGCGCGGCCTACCATTGAAAAGCATCCGCAAAGCTTGATATATATATTGGCGGTGACCGTAGCTTGGTTATCGCCATCCTTCGAACTTGTAACCGTAACGGGGAATCATGCCCGCTAATCTCCTGATCGTTGAGTCGCCTTCTAAGGCGAAAACCCTGCAAAAATACCTCGGCAAAGACTTCCAGATTCTGGCCTCGTATGGCCACGTGCGTGGTCTGGTGCGCAAGAGTGGTTCGGTCGATCCGGATAACAGCTTCAAGATGAAGTATCAGGTCATCGACAAAAACAAAAAACATGTCGATGCCATTTGTGAGGCCGTTGAGCGTGCCGATCATGTCTTTCTAGCTTCCGATCCGGACCGCGAAGGCGAGGCGATTTCCTGGCATATTCTGGAAATCCTGAAGGCGAAAAAGCTGCTGAATCCGGAAAAAACCTTCAAGCGCGTGGTTTTCCATGAAATCACCGAAACGGCCGTGAAGCAGGCGGTGGCCCACCCGCGTGATCTGGATTTCAACCTGGTGAATGCCCAGCAGGCGCGCAGTGCTCTCGATTATCTGGTGGGCTTTAATCTCTCGCCATTGCTGTGGCGCAAAGTGCGTACTGGTTTGTCCGCCGGGCGCGTACAAAGCCCGGCTTTGCGGCTGATCTGTGAACGTGAGCTGGAAATCCGTGCCTTCACCGCGCAGGAATACTGGACGATCCATCTGGATACCAAAAAAGGCCGCAGCAAAGTCGCGGCCAAGCTCACGACCTGGCAAGGTAATAAGCTCGATCAGTTCGATATCCCGGACGAAGACACCCAGGCCAAAGTGTTAGCCAGCCTCTCAGGTCAGCCTGCACAAGTGCACGCGGTGGAAAAGAAAAAGAAATCGCGCTCACCCACTGCGCCATTCACGACGTCCACCTTGCAGCAGGAATCGGTACGAAAACTGGGCTTTACCACTGATCGCACCATGCGCACGGCTCAATCGCTGTACGAGGGGGTGAACTTAGGTGGTGAAACTGTCGGTTTGATCACCTATATGCGTACTGACTCGGTGGCGCTGTCGAATGATGCGCTCACTGAAATCCGCGAATTTATCGCCAATCACTTTGATAAAGACTACCTGCCAAATGCGCCGGTGGTGTACAAAAACAAAGCCAAAAACGCGCAAGAAGCCCACGAAGCGATTCGCCCTACCTCGATTTTGCGCACGCCCGAATCGGTTAAAACCTTTTTGTCGCCAGAGCAATTTAAGCTCTACCAGATGATCTGGAAGCGGACATTGTCCTGTCAGATGACCGCGGCCAAGTTTGATACTGTGGCCGTGGATATCGCCGTGGGCGGACCGGAAAATCTATTCCGCGCCACCGGGCAAACCTTGGTGTTTCCGGGCTTTATGGCGGTTTATCAAGAAGACGCCGATGATGTTGAAGACGATGAAGACGAAGCGCGCCTGCCGGTTCTGACCGAAGGCGATGTACTGCCCGTCGAGCAGATCTATGGCGAGCAGCATTTCACCCAGCCACCGCCGCGTTTTACCGAGGCCAGCTTGGTGAAATCGCTGGAAGAGTTCGGCATCGGCCGGCCTTCAACCTATGCCTCGATCATCTACACGCTGAAAGACCGTGAATACGTCATTCTGGATAAAAAGCGCTTCACCCCCACCGACACCGGCGAAGTGGTGAATAAATTCCTGACCGAGCATTTCACGCAGTACGTGGATTACAATTTCACCGCCAAGCTGGAAGACAAGCTCGATGAGATTTCCACCGGCTCGCGTGAGTGGGTGCCGGTGCTGGAAGAATTCTGGAAGAAATTCCACAAGCAGGTCGAAGACAAGCAAGCGCTGTCGCGGGCGGAAGTCACCCACGAGGCGCTGGACGAAGATTGCCCGAAATGTGGCAATAAGCTCTCGATCCGGCTGGGTAAGCGTGGCCGCTTTATCAGCTGTACCGCTTATCCGGAATGTGACTACACCCGCAATCTAGGCGATGATCCGAATGCCGCGCCGGTCGAGCCGGAAGTGGTACCTGATCGCACCTGCCCGAAATGTGAATCGGCGCTGCACATCAAAGTGGGGCGCTATGGCAAGTTTATCGGTTGCTCCAATTATCCGAAGTGTAAGCACATCGAGCCATTGGAAAAGCCGAAAGACACCGGCGTAGAATGCCCTGAATGCCACAAAGGTAGCCTGATCGAGCGCAAGAGTCGCTATGGCAAGATGTTCTATTCCTGCAATACCTATCCGGATTGCAAATACGCTACATGGAACCCGCCGATTGCCGAAGCTTGCCCGCAGTGCCAGTGGCCGGTGATGACCATCAAGGTCACCAAGCGCCGCGGAACGGAAAAAGTTTGTCCGCAGAAAGAATGTGGCTACAGTGAGGTGATTGAACCGCCAGCGCCAAAAGCCTGACGGCCCCACGCCAGCAAGTAAGACGGGGATTGGCGACAATCCCCGTTCGTTTTTGGCTGCCAGCCATGGCTTGGTAGCGAGCAGAGGTGGAATTTTGCGCTCTGATTCGGTTGGTTTTTCTCCGCTAGGCCCGGCTGAGCAGCAGGCGCTGGGCACCTATCACACCTATTTCAACGCTTTTGATAGCGTTGTGAATATCCTCGCGCACCCGGAAGAGCCCGAATATCTGCAAGATATGTTGCAGGTATTGGGGCAAGCCTCTGCCAGCGGGATGACGGGCCTCTATCTCAATGAAGGTCAGCGTAAAGCCCGCTTGGTGGCCGCGTGGCGGCGGCCCGATTGCCGGCTGCTCCAATATACCCCCGAGCCGTTTCTGCATCTAGACTATGACCAGTATGCCTTGCTGGCAGATACCCTGGCTGTGGGCATGGTACTGAATAAATCGCTGCTGGAGTTACCGCTGGCCGAGCAAATGCTGCTGGCCCAGGTGGGCGTGCGGCAGCTGTTGTGTATACCGCTGCTGCAGCGCGGCGAAATGTTCGGGTTTTTGGCGTTTCTGAATGACGATGAGCGCCATCAGCGCGATTCGGTCGAGCTGCGCCTGCTGTCGATGTTGGCCAACCATGTAGCGCAAGCGCTGGTGCGGGCGCGGCTGGAAAGCGAAGCGTTGGCCAACCAGCAGCGGCTACGGGCGCTGGTGGGCGCCACGCAGGATATGGTGTTCGAGCTGGATGTGCAGGGGGTGGTGCGGCAGGTCTGGTCCGGCCATCCGGCCTTGCCCGCAGCCGAGCAGCTACTCAATCGCCCGATGGCGGCGGTCTTGCCTTATGAGCTGGCCAACGAGCTCATCCGGGCCTTGCCAGCGATCATGGCCGGACAGGCCAGCCGGCAATTTAATTGCTATCTGCCGCAACAGGAAGTGAGCCTGCTGGTGCGCATTCAGCCGGTGGGCGAAACCCATGAACGCCAAGCCGTGGTACTGCTGCAAGACGTCACCGTGCTGATGCAAGATGCCGCGCGCAAGCGCACGATGCTCGATACGCTGAATCTGCTGGAAGAAGCCATTGTCGATTTATTGCCGAGCGGCATTCTGGTCGAGGCGACTGCGGCTTGGGCCAATCTGCGGGCCATTGAAAGCCGCGAAGTGGCAGCCGAGCTGGGCCGCCCGCTCACCACCTGGGTGCATCCGGAAGATGCCACGGCGCTGCAGGCGCTGATGAGTCAGCAGTTAAAATCGCTTGAGCCCGCCAGCTTGCGTTTCCGGCTGCTGCGCTCGGATGGCGATTTTATCTGGGTGGAGCTCCGATTGATCGCGCATCGCGGGCCAGAAGGGCGCATTACCGCCTTGCGCGGAGTCTTGCGCGATGTCACCGTGGCGCATATCAATGAGCAAAACATCACCCAGATGGCACTCTACGATGGCCTGACTCGGCTGCCAAACCGGATTTTGCTGGATGATGAAATTCACCGGGCGATTGATGAAGCAGCGCGCTTGCAGCATAAAGTGGCGCTGGGCTTTATCGACCTGGATCACTTCAAGCAAATCAACGATGCCTTTGGCCACAAGACCGGCGATGAGCTGCTGATTACCCTGGCCCATCGCCTGCAGGGCGCCTTGCCCGAGGGCGGGTTGCTGGCGCGCTGGGGTGGCGATGAGTTTGTGGCCTTGATTCCAGAATTACACGATCAGCGCCAGCTGGCCGTGATTGCCGAAAACCTGCGCCTCGCTGCGCGGCAAGGGATTTTGATCAACGGCGTAGAAACCCAGCCCACAATTTCGCTGGGCTTCGCGATATACCCGGATAACGCCGAAAGTGGTGAAGAGCTACTCTCCGCGGCCGATCACACCATGTATCACGCCAAACACGCCGGTCGCAATAGCGTGTGTTTCTACAGCGATATCGTGCATTTGAAAGCGCTGGGGCGGGAGCATGTGGCGATTCAATCGCGGCTCTCAAGCGCTATTCAGCACAGTGGCCTGCAGGTGTTTTACCAGCCAATTGTGAATACCCGTAGCGGCGAAGTGATGGCGGTAGAGGCGCTCGCGCGCTGGCAAGATGACAAGAGCGGCTGGATTAGCCCCGAGCTCTTCATCCCGATGGCAGAAAAAGTTGGGCTAATTCAGGAGCTCTCCGAGCAGATTATGTTGCAAGCCTTTGCCAAGCTGCGCGACTGGCGCGAGGCCGGGCTAAGCCAGCGGCTGATGGTGAATATCTCGCGCAGCCAGTTGTATCTGCCGACCTTTGTGCCGCAAATGGTGGAGCGACTGGCGCAATTCAAGCTGCGGCCAAGCGATATTATTATCGAGATTACTGAAGGCATTGCGCTAACCGATTACGCGCGTCAAATGCGCCATCTGCGCCAGCTGGCCAATGCGGGCTTTGTGTTGGCGATTGATGACTTTGGCACTGGTTATTCTTCGCTCTCGCAGCTGCATGAAATGCCTGCCAATATGCTGAAAGTGGATGTGTCGTTCTCCCAGCGCCTGCATACCGAAGAAGGGCGCCGGGTGATGCAGGCGATTGCGCAAATGGCGCAGGGCTTGCAGCTTGATCTCGTGATCGAAGGGGTGGAGAACATCGAGACCGTGCGCTTTCTGCAGGGCATGGGCGTGCACTATATGCAGGGCTTTTACTTTAGCCAGCCGGTGCCGCCAGGGGTGGCAGAGCTCTGGATGCGACTGGGCATGCAGGCCCGCACCTAACGCGGGCTGGCGAAGCGATAGGGCGCGAGTTTTTGCTGCCACGCAGGGTCGGCATTGAGCTCGCGTACCGCCATGAGCACAAATTGCGCCAGCGCCGGTTGCCGCTCCGACACCAGTAGCTGGCGCGGATAATGATTGCGCGGCTGGCGCGCCACGCTTAAGCCCTCGATGAGGCCCGGATTGGTGTGCTGGTAATCTCCCCAGCTGCTTTGCGGTACAAAGATCACATCCACCCGCCCTGAGGCCAGTTTGCGCAGATTGCTTTCCTGATTAGGGGCGTCGTCGCGTTGCACCTGACCGCTGTTGAGGGCGTCGCTCAGCTCCACATAATGGTGCCCCAGAATCCCGCCTAAAGTGAGCCCAGCGAGGCTGGCCGGGCCGCTGTATTGCAGCGGTTTGCGGCTGACGACCAGATCGGCATCCAGAAACAGCATCTCGCTCCAGAGCCCGCCTTGGGTCGTAGGAAACCATTGTGGGTTGATCCACGGTACCACCCCTTGCCAATTGGGCTGGGCGAGCAATAAATCCAGCCGTTTGCGCGGGGTGAGTTGCACTATAAATTGATACCGCCCCTGACTACGGCGGGTGAGCTCGTCGGCCAAGTCGCGACTTAGGCCCTGTTTGGCGGTGAGGAAGGGCGGGTAATCGTAATGGGTATAAATGGGCACTACACTGGCGGCCCAGCTGCTGGCTGCGCCAAGGCAACTGATGCCCAGCCAGCATAATAAAAGTCGGAACACAGACATCGAATAGCGCCGCCACAGCGATGGGTAGAGCTATTAGCTTAGCTAGTCAGCGCTACTTTGTGAATCTAGTGGGGTATATAAAAAAAGCCATTCATCCGAATGGCTTTCTGGCATATACCCGGTAGGGGTTATTGGTGTAGCGGCGCAAGGATCTGGCGCAGGAACTGCTTGGCGCGATCGGTGCTCGGGTTGGTGAAGAAAGCTTCTGGCGTGGTGTCTTCCAGAATCTCACCTTGGTCGAGGAAGATGATGCGGTCGGCCACTTCGCGGGCAAAGCCCATTTCGTGGGTCACCACCATCATGGTCATGCCTGATTCGGCCAGCGATTTCATGACCGACAGCACTTCGCCAATCATTTCCGGATCTAGCGCACTGGTCGGCTCGTCAAACAGCATTACCCGTGGGCTCATCGCCAGGCCGCGCGCAATCGCTACCCGTTGTTGCTGGCCACCGGAAAGATTGCTGGGGTAGGCGTCTTTTTTATGCGCCAAACCCACCCGTTCCAGCAGCTCCAGCGCCGTTTTTTCGGCTTCGGCTTTACTTTGCTTTTTGACCTGGATCGGGGCAATGGTGATGTTTTCCAGCACCGATAGATGCGGGTAAAGATTAAAGTGCTGAAACACAAAGCCGACTTCTTCGCGCAGCTTGTTGATATTGGTTTTCGGGCTATTGGCCTGAATGCCATCAACCCAGATCTGGCCGTCATTGATCGGCTCGAGCTGATTGATGGTGCGGATCAGCGTTGATTTACCCGAGCCCGAAGGCCCGCAGACGACGACCACTTCGCCCTGTTTCACTTCCAGATTCAGATTTTTCAGCACATGGTGGTCGCGGCCATACCATTTGTTTACTTGCTCGAAGCGGATCATTGTTGTCGGTGCATTCATCAATCAAGCCTTTGATTGTCCGGTCTTTGTTGGGGCCAGCCTAGCGGGGAAAACCCTAGCTGGCGAGGGTGTTCGACAGCGCCACATATTGCGCGACGCTGATGTTTTCGGGCCGCCAGCTCGGCTCAATCCCTACCGCAGCCAGTTGTTCATCGCTGGCTATGCCTTTGAGATTATTGCGGATGGTTTTGCGGCGCTGGGCAAAGGCGGTGATCACCAGTTTTTGCAGGTGCTCTTCGTTCACGGCCGGATGCGGCAGCGTATCGTAGGGCACCATCCGCACCACCGCCGAATCCACCTTTGGCGGCGGATCGAAGCTTTCAGGCGGTACATCAATGATGTGATCCATCAAATAGCGATACTGCAGCATGATCGAGAGGCGGCCGTAATCGGTGGTGCCCGGTTCGGCCACCATGCGGTCAACCACTTCTTTTTGCAGCATAAAGTGCATATCGTGGATTACCGCGCCAAAGCTGGCCAGATGAAATAGCAGCGGGGTCGAGATATTGTAGGGCAGGTTGCCCACGAGCTTGATTCGGCCGCCGGGGGCAATCTGGCGCGCCAGCGCACCAAAATCGAATTGCAGCGCATCGATATTGTGAATTACCAGCCGCTCAGCGCTATAGCGGGCGGAAAGGTGGGTCACGATGTCGCGATCGATCTCGACCACATGCAGGGTCGGTACGCGATCAAGCAGCGGGGCGGTGAGCGCCGCCAAGCCGGGGCCAATTTCCACGATGGCATCGTCTTTATGCGGGTCCACGGCATTGATAATGCCGGCAATCACGCCCTGATCTTGCAAAAAATTCTGCCCGAAGCGTTTGCGCGGGATATGGGCCATACAAATTCCTTTGAAAACTTTAGACTGCGCGCGCTGCCGCCAGCTGGCTGGCAAGCTGATAGGCTGCGAGTAAACTGCCGGTTTCGGCGCGCCCGGTGCCCGCCAGATCGAGCGCCGTGCCGTGATCCACCGAGGTGCGGATCAAGGGCAAGCCCAGGGTGATATTGATGCCGGCGCCAAAAGTGGCAAATTTGAGCACCGGCAAACCCTGATCATGGTACATCGCCAGCACGGCGTCGCCCTGCGCCAGGATGGGCGGATTAAACAGGGTGTCGGCCGGTAGCGGCCCAATCAGCTGCATGCCTTGAGCGCGCAATTCATTCAGCACCGGGATGATGACGTCGATTTCTTCGCGCCCCATATGCCCGGATTCGCCCGCATGCGGGTTGAGCCCCGCCACCAGAATGCGCGGCTGGGCGAGTCCAAAATGCTGCTGCAGATCATGGTGCAAAATCTGTAGCGTGCGGCGCAAAGAATCTGGCGTCAGGGCCGCCGACACGGCTTTCAGTGGTAAATGTGTGGTGGCCAGAGCGACCCGCAGCATCTGCTGCTGGCCATATTCGCCCGCCAGCATCATGACAACTTGGGGGGTATGGGTCTGCTCGGCAAGGTATTCGGTGTGCCCGGAGAAATACCCGCCATCAGTGCCTTCGTTAATCACCCCCTTGTGAATCGGGGCCGTGACCATGCCGGCAAATTCACCGCGCTGGCAACCGGCAATGGCTTGGTCGAGCAGGCTGAGTACATAGTGGGCGTTGGCCGGGTTGAGCGAGCCAGCAAGGGCGGGGGCGGCCAGTGGCACATCGGCAATGGCCACCGGCGGGTGTTCTGCTGAAAGCTGGTTTGCCTGATAAGCTGGCCAGCTTGCCACCAAGGCCGGGTCTACCCCGACGCAGGCCGCGCGCTCGATCAGTAATTGCCGGCTACCCAGAATCACGCAGGGTTGCGGCAAGGCGCCGGCGGCGACTTTTACGCAGATTTCCGGGCCGATGCCCGCCGGCTCGCCACTGGTGATGACCAGTGGCACAACTGCTGCCTGCATTATTCGTCCTTCAGGCGGATTTCGATCCGCGCGCGGTCACGCAATTGGCGCAGCCAGTCTTCGTATTGCTCTTCGGCTTTGCGCTGGCGTAGCTCATTGCGGATTTTGAAGCGGGCTTGTTCCAGCGTGACGTCCTGATCACGGCGCTCTAGCACCTGAATCAGGTGAAAACCAAAAGGCGATTGCACCGGCTGGCTGATTTCATTGAGCGCCAGCGCATCCATGGCCTGCTCAAATTGCGGCACTGTTTCACCCGGATTGAGCCAGCCCAGATCCCCGCCTTTGGCGGCGCTTGGGTCTTCGGAGAAGGCTTTCGCGACTTGCGCAAAATCCTGACCTGCCATGATGCGGGCGCGCATTTGCTGCAGTTTTTGCTGTGCATCGGTGGTGGATACCAGCTCGTTGCTGCGGATCAGGATGTGGCGAGCGTGAGTTTGCTTCACGATGACCTTCTGGTCTTGATCACGCTTATCCAGCAGTTTGAAGATGTGGAAGGCCACGGGAGTCCGTACGATATCGGTGTATTCACCCGGTTTCATTTTATCCAGCAGGGCGGTAAAGGCTGGCGGTAGTGAACCGGCAGCACGCCAACCCAGATTGCCCCCTTTGGTGGCGCTCGCATCATTGGAGTAACTCGCGGCGACCGTGGCAAACGCTTTGCCGTCCGCCAATTCTTGGCGGGCATTCTGGATCCGTGCGCGTTTGGCTTGCACTTGTTCCGGCGTGGCGTTTTCAGGGATATTGACTTGGATTTGCGCCAGCTCGTATTCCTGTTTGGCGCGGCTGCCGGCGATTTTCAGGTAATCATCGATTTCCGACTCGGTGACCACCACCCGGTTATCCACTTCGCGCTCTTTCAGACGGCCTAGCGTGATTTCCTGGCGAATGTCTTCGCGCAGCTGGCGCCAGGTGATGCCGGAGGCTTCGACTTTTTTGCGAAACTCGGGCAGCGAGAGCTGGTTTTGCTCGGCTAAGCGGTTCAAGGCGATTTCCAGCTGACGATCATCGATGCGCAAACCACTTTGCTCGGCATATTGCAGCTGGACTTGGTCGATGATCATCCGGTCGAGGACTTGCTGTTGCAGCACCTCATCTGGTGGTAATTTCACTTTTTGCCGTTCCAGATTTTGCTTGATGGTATCGACTTTACGCGCCAGCTCGACCTGGGTAATGGCGCTACGATTGACCACGGCTACCACGCGATCGACCGTCACCACGCTGGCACTGGCGCCCGCGCTGAGCAAGGCGGCAATCAGCGGCGCGCTGTAGCGGATGCGGTTAAGCAAAGAGCTGAGTTTAGGGCTGCTTGTCATAGAAAACCTGTTTAACGCAATTTGGGCGATGCGTATGTATCCGCATAGCCAGGAATCGATTGGCGCAAAGCTGAGATCGGGTTCATCCCGATGCCGGCCAAGCCACCCAGTTCGAGCAGAAGGAAATAATTGGTTTTGTATTCGCTATTGGTGGTGATAAAGCGTTGCGCCGCGATCCGCAGCGCCCAGCATCCGGCATTATATTCAACCCCGGCCAGCGCCTCTAGCGCCTGATTGTCTTTCAGTGAGTAGTTATAGCGGGCAACGCCGTACCAGCCCCCGCCCAGCGGCCATTGCGCACTGGTGTCCAGTTGCTCGGTATTCGTTAGGCGGTTCACGCTGTAGCGCAGGTTCAAGGTTTTGAATTCACCCGGGTGCCAGTTCAGATTGACATCGGAGCGCACGGTTTTGTCTTCCCGCGTATTGTGCTGCAGGCTGTAATCCACGCGCAGATCGTAGGGTAAATTGCCGCCAAGCAAGAACAGCATGTCCGAGGTTTTAACCTGATCATCGGTCAGATTGCCCGAGAGGCCCACCTTCGGCGAATGCAGGTACAGGCGCTGACCAATCCCGGCAGAAAAGCGTTCAACCCCGCTCTCGTCATCAAAAATGCGGCTATTGAGCGCAAGGGTGATTTCGTTGGCATCGTTAATGCGGTCGTTGCCCGAATATTTGTTCTCGGCAAATAGGCCCGACCAAGAAAGATCCGTGGCGCCAGAGTCATAGTTAGGCAGCTTGGACTGATCTTTGTACGGCACATACAAATAATACAGCTGGGGTTCTAAAGTTTGGATGATATTGCTGCCAAACAGGCTGCCCTCACGCTCGAAGAACAAACCACCGTGCAGGCTGGCGATAGGGAGCACGCGGCTCTCGCTACCTAGATCGCGGCCGTTGGCGGTTTCGGTACTGTAATACGTCGCATGCACCCCAAGTTTCGGGGTGAGGAAACTGTATTGATTCGCCAGCGGCAGGCTCACAGTCGGATAAATCCAGCTGCGTTGGCCTTGATCTTTGGTGTCGTGGGCGAAGCGGGTGAATTCGGCGCTGACATTGCTTTGCGTGCCATACCCCAAGCTTGGGTTATAGCTGGCGTACCACTGCGGCAGACGACGATAGGGCTCTTCAACGGGTGAGGTGGTACTTTGCAGCGTTTGGTATTGTTGCGCCCGCAGATAGGTCGACCAGTTGCTACCCGAATAGCTCAGCACGGCTTCTTGGGGCAGATTGACTTGCGATGCCACACTCAAGCGATCACCAAAATCACTGAAATACTTATCATCCGACACGCGCTGGTAATTTAAATCCAGCTGCAACCGCTCAGCCAGCTGCTGGCTGTGTTGAAACAGCATGCTATAGCGGCGATCGTTGGCGAGACTGTCATCAATGCCTTCCAGCTTGAGCATCCCGCGGTATTCTGGCTGCAAATAGCGAAACTCTCCGCCCAGCATCATGCCGCGCTTGGAGAAATAACTCGGGAAAATCGTGGCGTCGTAGTTGGGCGCGATATTCCAGTAAAACGGCGTGGTCAGCTCAAAGCCGTTGCGATTACTGTAATTAAAATTCGGCATTAAAAAGCCGGTTTTGCGCCCGCCATCCAGTGGGAAATCGATCCACGGATAGTAGAAAATCGGCACCCCCTGAAATTCCAGCCAGCCATTCCAGGCCTGACCGTAGTTTTGCGTGTAATCGAGCTGCATTTCGCGGGCATGCACATACCAGGCGTTTTGTTCCACCGAGCAGGTGGTGAGATTGCCTTTGTGCACGCGGTATTTATCTTTGCCCTCGAAATCCACCTTTTCGGCCTGCCCGCGGGCTTGGCCGTAGTTCAATTCGTAAGTGGCCTCATTGAGCGCGCCTTCACGCGTGCCCAAGGTGATGTCCAGCTGCTTGCCGCAGATGGTGTCGCCATCTTTTTTCAGTTTGACCTGATCCCCCGCCAGCAATTTGTCTGCCGCAAACTGGTAGCGCGCCCAGTCGGATTCCACCTCGACCGCATCGCGGTTCATCACCACATTGCCGCGGGCTTCGGTGTATTCGCCTTCCTGAACCATGGCCTGATCGGCTTCGATAAAGACCGGCGGTTCGGCGGGAGTGGGCGGGGCGCTCTCGGCGAAGGCCCAGCAGGGCAAAATGGCCAGTGAGAGTTTCAGAATCGACAGGTGAAAGGGCGGTGAATGGCGCAACGGCATGTGGCCTTGTTCAGCTAACTGGTAGAATGCGACGATTCTAGCAGATTCGATTGGATTTCCTCGCATGAACCGACAAGAACAAATTACCAGCTGGCTCAGTCAGGTCATGGGGCAAGCGCCCTGTGAGCTGACCTTGGCCGCCAGTGATGCCAGTGTGCGCCAATACTGGCGGGCCAGCTGGCCCGAGCGCACGGCGATCGTGATGGATTTTGATCCGGCGGCATTTAGCGCCGAGCCCTTTGTACAGCGGCAGGCGCAGCTGGCCGGTGCCGGCGTGGCAGTGCCGCAGCTGCACGCCCATGCGCCTGAGCTGGGCTTGGTGCTGCTGGAAGACCTAGGCGATGTCACGCTAGCGCAAGTCTTGAATGAAGAGAATGCTAAGGGGTGGTATCTGCGTGCAATCCAGGATTTGATTCAATTGCAGGCACATACCCTTGATGAAGGCTTGCCGGTGTTTGATGCGGCGTTTATTCAGCGCGAGCTGGATATCTGCAAAGAGTGGTATATCGGCCAGCAATTTGGCCATACCCTCACCGCCACCGAAGAGAAAATCTGGGCGCATAGCTGCCAGCTGTTGCAGCGCGAAATCCTGCTGCAGCCCACGGTGTTTATGCATCGCGATTACCACTGCCGCAACTTAATGGTGCAGGGTGAGGCGCTGCGGGTGATCGATTTTCAGGATGCGGTGAAAGGCCCGGTGGCCTACGATCTGGTGTCGCTGCTGCGCGACGCTTATGTCACCTGGAACGAAGCCTTTGTACTCGATCTGGCGATCCGCTATTGGGAACAAGCCCGCGAAGCGCATCTGCCGGTGCAGGAAGATTTTGCCGATTTCTACCGCGCCTTTGAAATGGCCGGCTTGCAGCGGCATATCAAGATTTTGGGGCTGTTTGCGCGCCTGAATCTGCGCGATGGCAAGCCGCAATATCTGGCCGATCAGCCGCGCGTGTTCGAATATGTGCGCCAGGTATGTCTGCGCTATCGCGAACTGACGCCGCTGGGGCGCCTGCTGCTGAATCTGCATGGCACGCCAGTGGAGTCCGGTTTTACCTTTTAATGTGGGTATGGGGCGGTAGCTCGCAATATCATTGCGCTGCGGCCTGATACTGCAATGGGTATGTTTGAATGAAAGCAATGATCTTGGCCGCAGGCCGTGGCGAACGGATGCGCCCGCTCACCGATACCACCCCCAAGCCGTTACTGGATGTGGCTGGGCAGCCCTTGATTGGCTGGCACCTGCAGGCGCTACGGGCGGCGGGCTTTGCGCAAGTGGTCATCAATCATGCCTGGCTAGGGGCGCAGATTGAGGCACGGTTACAAGATGGCGCGGCCTATGGCCTGCAGCTGACGTATTCAGCGGAAACTCAGGCGCTGGAAACCGCCGGCGGCATTGCCACGGCCTTGCCGCAATTAAGCCCGGATGGCGCAACGCCATTTCTGGTGGTGAACGGCGATGTGTTTACCGATATTAATTTTGCCCAGCCGGCGCTGCAAAGCCTGGCGCCGGGGCGCTTGGCGCATCTGATTTTGGTGCCGAATCCCGAGCATCACCCCGTCGGTGATTTTGCTCTTGCGGCAGGGATGGCCGTAGCTGATGGCAGCCCGCGCTACACCTTTAGCGGGGTGGGGTTGTATCACCCCGCCTTGTTTGCGCAAACGCCAGCCGGCCAACCGGCCAAGCTTGGCCCCTTGCTGCGCGAGGCCATGGCGCAAGGTCTAGTGAGTGCTAGCTTGCATCAGGGGCAATGGCTGGATGTAGGCACGGTTGAGCGGCTGCAATGCGCGCGGACGGTGGCATTGCAGCGCCTCGGCGACTGATTGGCGATGGGGAGCGATTGAGATCGGGCTGATGCGGATGGTCAGCCGGTAAAAAGGCCATTGAAAATTGCTGCGCTGCAGCGTAGATTGAAAGATATCGCCGCGCGGAGCCGCCATCATGCCTGAGAAAGTCGTCACGCAATTCGCTGCCGAACAACAGCAGCGCAATCAGACCCTGCAGCATCAGATGCGGCAGCTATTTGATCCCTTCGGTTTGTGGGCCACCACGCAGCAAGCCCATCAGGCTTGGCTGGCCCATCCGCAGCAGCTCTTGGAGGTATGCGGCACTTACAATCGGGATTTAATCCGCCTGTTGGGCTTTGCTACTCGCCGCTACTGGGGCGAGCCCGATACCGATGTGATTCCGCCCCATCCCGAAGACCCACGTTTTGCCGATCCGGTCTGGTGCGATTCACCGTACTGGGACAGCATCAAAGAGCTGTATCTACTCAATACCCGCTGGCTGCAAAATTGCCTGTACGCTACGCCGGGTTTGAATGAGCAGCAACGCAGTATCAGCGCCTTCTGGTTACGCCAATGGCTCAATGCCTTGGCGCCGACAAATTTCCTGCTCACTAATCCCAATGCGCTGGCCACTGCGCTGGAAACCCGCGGCGAGAGCCTGGCGAAAGGCTGGCAGAATTTCCTGGCCGATATGGCGCGCGGCGATATTTCCATGACGGATCTGAGCGCCTTTAAGGTGGGCGAAAACCTTGCTACTACTCCGGGTGCCGTGGTGTATCGCGGTAAACTCCTTGAAGTACTTCACTTTGAAGCCAATACCCCCACCGTGCATAAGGTGCCGCTGGTGCTGGTGTCGCCGTGGATCAATAAATACTACGTGCTGGATTTGAATCCGCAAAAGAGCATGATCCAGTATCTGGTTGACCAAGGCTTTTCGGTGTTTGTCACCAGCTGGAAAAACCCCGATGCCAGCATGAGCGAAGTGGGGCTGGATGATTACCTCACCGACGGCGTGGCGCAGATTATTGATGTGGCCTGCGAGATTTCCGGTAGTGATAAAGTCAATCTCTTGGGGTATTGCATTGGTGGTACCTTGGTCACCACTTATCTGGCCTGGGCCAATCGGGCGCAGCCGGGCAAAGTGCCAGTGCAAAGCGCCACCTTGCTTACCACACTGACCGATTTTGCCCGCCCGGGGGATATCGAAGTCTTTATCGATGAAGATGGCCTCGATTACATCGACCGGATTATGGAAAACAAAGGCTATCTGGATGGCAAAGACATGGCGGCGAGTTTTCGCCTGCTGCGTAGCAATAGCCTGATCTGGAATTACTGGGCCAGCAATTATCTGCTCGGTGAAACGCCGATGGCTTTTGATGTGCTGTATTGGAATATGGATACCACGCGCATGCCCAAGTGCATGCACCACACTTATCTGCGCGAGCTGTACTGGCACAATAAACTGGTCCAGCCCGACGCCCTCACCCTCGCGGGCCAGCCCATCGATCTGGGGCAGATCACTCAGCCGATTTATATGGTGAGCGCCGAAGAAGACCATATTGCGCCGTGGAAGCAAACCTACACGCTGGTCGAGCGCGTGGCCGGGCCGGTGCAATTTACCTTATCGACCTCAGGCCACATCATCGGCATCATCAACCCGCCGGGGCCCAAGTGTAAACGCAGCTATTGGCAGGGCACGCCAACTAAAGGCGCCGGCGCTGAGGACTGGCTAGCTGCTCAGACGCAGGTGGCCGGTAGCTGGTGGCCCAATTGGGTGGAATGGTTGCGCCCGCAGTCGGGCAATCAGGTGAAGCCTAAACTGTCGAGCCGCAAACACGCCAAGCTCTGCGCCGCACCCGGCACTTACGTGCTCGAATAAACGGCGCGACATTCACCCCCGCACCCGCCGCCCATTTGCGGCGGGTTTGTTTTTCCGCAACATTACTGGCATGGCTGCGTGCTCTAATGGGCGCGTGGATTTTTTTAGGCTGGCCACTATGCCAATTTGGTGTGGGCAGCGATAATGCAGAGACTTTTTTGACCTTGGGTTGTGGCCTGGATTGGGCGGCTAAACATGGCTGATCACGGGCGGCAATTCGTTTTTCATTGATTAAGGAAAACCGTGATGGCAGCTACGCGTACTGATTTAGCAAATGCAATTCGCGCACTGGCGATGGACGCTGTGCAAAAAGCCAATTCAGGTCACCCAGGCGCACCGATGGGGATGGCTGAAATTGGTCTGGCATTGTGGGGTGGCCATATGCGCTTTAACCCGCAAAACCCAGCTTGGGCGAACCGCGACCGCTTTGTACAATCGAACGGCCACGGCTCAATGCTGCAATACGCATTGCTGCACCTCACTGGTTACGATGTATCGATGGAAGACATCAAAAACTTCCGGCAATTCCATTCTAAAACCCCGGGTCACCCCGAAGTTCACTACACCCCAGGTGTAGAAACAACGACTGGCCCGCTCGGCCAAGGTATCACCAATGCCGTGGGTTTCGCTTTGGCAGAAAAACTGCTGGCGGCGCAATTTAACAAACCGGGCCTCGATATCGTTGACCACCACACTTATGTGTTCCTGGGCGACGGTTGCTTGATGGAAGGTATTTCGCACGAAGCGTGCGCGCTGGCCGGCACTTGGGGCTTGGGCAAGCTGATTGCGTTCTGGGACGACAACGGTATTTCGATTGATGGCCACGTAGAAGGCTGGTTCACCGACGATACGCCAAAACGTTTCGAATCTTACGGCTGGCATGTGATTGCTGGTGTTGATGGCCACGATGTAGATGCACTGAACGCCGCTATCGTTGCCGCCAAAGCGGAAAGCAACAAACCAACCCTGATCTGCTGCAAAACCATCATCGGTAAAGGCTCGCCCAACAAAGCCGCTAGCCACGATTGCCACGGTGCGCCATTGGGTGACGCGGAAATCGCACTGACTCGCGAAGCGATTGGCTGGCCACACGCCCCATTCGAAATCCCGGCTGATGTGTACGCTGGTTGGGACAAAAAAGCCGCTGGTGCTGCTGCTGAAGCTGAATGGAACGCGCTGTTTGCGAAATACGCCGCGCAATACCCAGCCGAAGCCGCTGAATTCACTCGCCGTATGAAAGGCGACTTGCCTGCGAACTGGCAAGATCTGGTGAAATCTGCCATTGCTGAGATCAACGCGAAAGCCGAAACCATCGCCACGCGTAAAGCCAGCCAAAACGCGATTCAAGCCTTCGCGCCAAACTTGCCAGAAATGCTCGGCGGTTCGGCTGACTTGACCGGCTCTAACCTGACCAACTGGAAAGGCTCGAGCAGCCTGAAAGTAGAAAACGGCCAAATCAGCGGCAACCACATCAGCTACGGTGTGCGCGAATTCGGTATGAGCCACATCATGAATGGCTTGGTACTGCACGGCGGTTTCCGTCCATTCGGCGGCACCTTCCTGATGTTCTGCGAATACGCACTGAACGCAGTACGTATGGCCGCGCTGATGAAAACCAACAATATCTTCGTTTACACGCACGATTCAATCGGCTTGGGCGAAGATGGCCCAACTCACCAGCCGGTAGAGCAACTGCAAACCCTGCGTTGTATCCCTAACATGAACACTTGGCGTCCAGCCGACACCGTTGAGTCAGTGGTGGCTTGGGCCGATGCGATTGAACAGCGCACTACGCCATCTTCATTGATCTTCAGCCGTCAAAACCTGGCTTTCCAAACGCGCACTGAAGAGCAAATCGCGAACATCAAACGCGGTGGCTATGTACTGCGCGATGCGGCGAATGCCAAAGTGGTGTTGCTGGCCACCGGTTCTGAGCTGGATCTGGCGGTGAAAGCGTTCGACGCACTGGCGGCTGAAGGTATCGCAGCCCGCGTGGTTTCAATGCCAAGCACTAACGTGTTCGACAAACAAGACGCAGCGTACAAAGCTTCAGTCTTGCCAGCTGGCGTGCCACGCCTGGCGGTTGAAGCGGCCACCAGCGACTTCTGGCGCAAATACGTAGGTCTGGAAGGTGACGTAATCGGTATCGATACCTTCGGCGAATCAGCACCTGCGCCATTGCTGTTCAAGCACTTCGGCTTCACGGTAGAAAACGTGGTGGCACGTGCGAAAGCACTGGTGAAATAAGCGTCACCACGCCAAACACAACGGGCCCTGCGGGGCCCGTTTTTTTATGTCCGTTCAATGGGGGTTGGTATGGGTTGGTGTTGGGTATATGTCTGAACGCTATTTAAATCAAAGCCTGTGTGGCAATACCTGTATTGATGCTTGCTGTGGTCTCAATGCCGTACGCGCCTCGCCAGCCCGTCAGCGCAGCTGGCTTGTTGGTGAATACACACAATGCTGAAGTGGGCATTGTTTGTCATTTTTTAGTGTGCAACAGTGTGCTATTAATTACTGTCGGCAAACTTCCAGATTGTTGTCGCATAAATAAAAAACAACTGCGGAGAGGCTTGCTGTGCGTACTCAATTTCATTCGATTACCCTTGCACTGACTTTGGCTTTTGGTGGCGGGCTTGCCGCTGCCGCCCCCGCCAAAGTGGCTGACGCCATTTACTACGGCGGCGATATTGTCACCATCAATGATCAGCAGCCCACCGCCGAAGCCCTGGCCGTCAAAGGCGGGGCGATTCTGGCGGTGGGTAGCCGCGCCGAGCTGGGCAAGCTCAAGGGCAAACAGACCAAAATGATCAATCTGCATGGCCAGACTTTATTGCCCGCTTTCTTGGATGCGCATAGCCACTATATCAATTCACTCACCGTGGCCAGCCAGCTGAATCTCTACGCGCCACCCGCCGGCCCCGCGAAAGATGTGCCCAGCATCGTGGCCGAGCTGAAAAAATTCGCCGCTGAGAAAAAAATCAAAAAAGGCGAGCTGATTCAGGCCTATGGCTATGACGATACCGCAATGCCCGAGGGGCGCTTGCTCAATCGCGACGATCTGGACGAGGCGCTGCCCAATAACCCGGTGATCGTGCACCATGTATCGATGCACGGTGGGGTGCTCAATAGCCTGGCGCTGAAAAAATTCAAAATCAATGCCGACACCAAGACCCCGGAAGGCGGGATTATCGTGCGCAAGGAAGGCACCAACGAGCCCTACGGCCTGATTATGGAAACGGCGTTTATTTCGGTCTTTGGCCAGTTGTCCAAACCGACAACCGATAAAGAAATCGCCGCGGCCACCCGCGCGGGCCAAATGCTGTTTGCCCAAACCGGCATCTCCACCGCCCACGAAGGCGCCTCGCATGAAGGCGATATTGTGGTGATGCAAAAGGCCGCCAAATTGGGCGCGAATATCATTGATGTGATCGCGTTTCCATTTATGACCGATATGGAAAAAGTGCTCAAAACCAACCCGCCGGCTACCTTCGGCAAATACCACAATCGCTTCAAGCTCGGCGGTATCAAGGTGACGATTGATGGCTCACCGCAAGGCCGTACCGCCTTCTTTACCACGCCCTATCTCAATGGCGGCCCTGGCGGTGAGCAAGATTGGAAGGGCGAGCCAACTATTCCGGCGGAGTTGACCAATAAAGTAGTGAAACGCGTATATGACCTGGGCTTGCCACTGAATCTGCACGCCAATGGCGATGCCGCGATCGACCAATTTATCGCCGCGCATGAATTCGCCGCGGCGGGTAGTCTGGATAAAGATCGCCGTACCACGGTGATTCACTCGCAGTTTGTGCGTAAAGATCAGCTGGATAAATACGCGCAATACAAGATCATTCCGTCGATGTTCACCTTGCATACTTTCTACTTTGGCGAAGCGCACAAAGCCAATCGCGGCATGGAGCAAGCCAGCTACATTAGCCCGATGCGCGATGCCATTGATCGCGGCATTACCGTGACCAACCACACCGACTTTGTCGTAGCGCCATTGGATCAAATGTTTATGCTGTGGTCGGCCGTAAACCGCGTTTCGCGTGGCGGCGAGGTGTTTGGTGCTGAGCAGCGCGTCACTCCGCTGGAAGGCTTGAAAGCCATGACCATCAATGTGGCTTATCAGTACCGCGAGGAAGACAACAAAGGTTCACTGGAGACAGGCAAGCTGGCTGACTGGGTGATCCTTGATCAAAACCCGCTAAAAGTTGAGCCAATGGCGATCAAAGACATCAAAGTCGTTGAAACCATTAAAGAAGGCAAAACCATTTATCGTCGCGCCTGAGTGATCAGGATGATCTGTCTGCCAGTAGCCTGCTGGAGTCGGCGCACCGCCTCAAGCTGCAAACCCATAGCCTGCCACCCCGTGGCGGCGAGCGGATATTGATAGTGACCGAGGCCGCGTTAGCGGCGCTGGTGAATCAGCAATTAAGCCTGCAACAAGCCCAGCAATTGGGCATAGCCAAACTGAAACTCAAGCCTTACCCGATTAAGTTGCAATCCAATTAATGGGTATTGTTCTAAAGTTACTTATATACAAAACCTGCATCAATATACCCGTGCTGGGTATTTAAAAGGAGCGTGCACGATGAAACACACACTACTGAGTTTATCGATTGGCGTAATGTTGGGTAGCCCGGTATTTGCGCAAACCACCTCATTACAAGAGGCCGCCGGGACCTTGGCCCAGCAAAGCGCGACCACCACGGTTTATCTGGCTAAAGAATTCATCACCATGAACCCAACCCAGCCGCGCGCCGAAGCGATTGCGGTGCGCGATGGCAAATTGCTGGCGGTGGGCACGCAGGCCGAAGTGGTGCGCATTGCCGGCGAGAGCGCACGCGTGGATAAAACCTTTGCCGGCCAAGTGGTGATGCCCGGTTTTGTCGAGCAGCATGTGCACCCGGTACTGGCCGCGCTCACCATGAATACCAATGTGATCTCGATTGAAGATTGGGATGCGATTGGTGGCTTTTCGCCCGCCGTGCGCGACCCGAAGGGTTATCAAGATAGGCTAAAAAAATCGCTGGCCGAATACAAAGCCAAAAAGCATGGCCCGAAAGAAGCTTATGTCAGCTGGGGCTATCACCATTACATGCATGGCGAAATGTCACGCGCCTTGCTCAATCAGCTCGCCCCGGATTTTCCGGTGATTATCTGGCATCGCTCTTGCCATGAGATTTTCATGAATGATGCGGCGCTGAAACTCACTGGCATCACCCAGGCCGATGTGGCCCGACTGCCGGAAAGTGCCCAGGCGATGGTCAATTGGGACAAAGGCCATTTATTTGAACAGGGCATGCTGGCAATGCTGCCGAAGATCGCCCCATTTATGGCTTCGCCAGCGCAGTTTAAAAAAGGGCTGGAATACAGCGAGCAGTATTACCACCGCTTTGGTATTACCACTGCTGCCGAGCCGGGCGGTTTTGCTTCAAAACCCGTGCAAGATGCGATTAATGCGGTGTATAGCGATGATGCCACGCCGTTTAATCACTATTTTATGGTCGATGGTAAAAGCATCGTTGCGCAGTACCCCAATGACCCGAGCAAAGTCATTGCCGAAAGTGAAAAGCTTTTAAGCTGGGGCAAAGGGCGCACGGCCTATATGCCCAAACAGGTGAAGCTATTTTCGGATGGCGCGATTTTCAGCCAGCTGATGCAGATGACTACCCCTTATACCGACGGGCATCACGGGGCCTGGATTATGGACCCACCGGTGATGGATAGCGCCTTCCAAACCTATTGGGATGCCGGCTACCAGCTGCATGTTCACAATAATGGCGACGCGGGCTTTGATGTGGTGCTCAAATCGCTGGAAGACGCGATGGCGCGCAATCCGCGCCAAGATCACCGCACGGTGCTGGTGCATTTTGGCTTTGCGCGCCCCGAGCAAGTCAAACGCTGGATTGAATTGGGCGGCATTGTCAGCTCGAACCCGTATTACGTTACGGCACTATCAGGTCGCTACGGCAAACTGGGCATGACCGAGCAATGGGCGCAAAACATCGCCCCGCATGGCGAAGTACTGAAAAACGGCGGCTCGCTCTCGTTCCACTCGGATATGCCGATGGCGCCAGCCAAGCCATTGCAACTGGTGTGGGCGGCGGTCAATCGTATGACTTACGAAGGGCAAGTGGCTGGCCCACAGCACAAAGTACCGCTGGATGAAGCACTAAAAGCCATCACGATCAACGCTGCGTATTCGATTCAGCAAGAAGGCAAAGTTGGCTCGCTGGAAGTGGGCAAAGACGCCAATCTAACCGTCTTGGCACAAAGCCCGTATGCAGTTGAGCCGGCCAAGCTAAAAGATATTCAGGTGCTGGGCACCATGCTGGAAGGCCGCTGGCAGCCCGTCGCGGCCGCGAAAGGCAAAGTAAAACCGGCCACCTTGCCGGCGATGAAGCCGCAAGCCGCCACGCGCGATTTGCAGGCACAAACCACCGCCACCCTGACCGCGTTACTGTCACACAAGCACGATCACTAAACCTGACTTCACGCCAAGCTAGCTGCTTGGCGTGAGTATTCAATTTGCTTGAGAATGTTATGAATCCAGTTTCTTTCGCATGTCGCCATTTACCGCTGGCCGTAGCAATGGCGTTTCCGCTGCTGGCGTATGGCGCCGATTGCGCCGATCGGTTTGAAACGACCCAATTTGATTATCTGGGGCGCAGCGCCGACAGTAGTAGATCTTATTGGCTCACCCAGAGTAATCGAGCTGATTCTTTTCGGGTGAGCGCGCCGGGCGTGGCCTCGATTGATAGCTGGCAAACCAGCGGGGCATCGACGCATATCACCGAATCAACGGTGGTTAAAAACGACGTCAATGGCACGCATAAACTCGACCGAATGAAGTCAGATGGCTCGTATGATTGCTTTTTGCAATCTCGCAACCAAACCAATCCTTTGCTGCCGCCAACGTGGCGCCCACCGGCCAAGCCTGAGCGTCCAGAGGTCGTGCGCCCCCAAATACCCGAGCGCCCCGTAGCGGTGCGGCCGCAAATTCCTGATCGGCCGGTGGCGATACGCCCGACTGTGCCTGAATTGCCGGTGGTGGTAAGGCCCGAAATCCCAGATTTGCCGATTGTGGCACGGCCACAGCTGCCCGATCTGCCGGTGGTGACGCGGCCGGGAGCGATCCAGATCGCCATGAATGGCTATAGCTATGAACTAAGCCGTAGCCAGCTGCTGCAGTATTGCCCCAGTGCGGTGATCGACGAGCAAGGGCAGGTTGATGATGCCTCGTTGCAAGCGTGCTCGGGGCTGGTGGCGGCATTAAAAGCCGCGCCACTCACCCCGGGGCGTGATTTGCTCGCCCCCAGCGAGTGGAATGCCTGGGCTGATCTGCAATATCTGCATTCGGATAATCGCCGCGGCTTTAGCCCCTTAGAAGGCGAGGGCAGCACGCTCAGCTTGGGGGCTGATCGCCTACTCAACCCCGAGCTGTCGCTGGGTTTTATGCTGACACTGAGCAAGCAAAATGCCGAGGCCTTTCGCGGCGCGCTCAGTAGCGATGCCGATAGCGTGTTGGCGGGGCCGTATCTCGCCTATGCCTTAAACTCGCATTGGTCACTATTTGCCAATGTGCTGGCTGGGCGTGTTCGCCATGATTACCAACTGTTAAGCCTGCAGGGCGATAGCTCGGCAACTAAATACAGCGCCAGCCTCAATCTGCAAGGCGAATACGCGCTCGACGAGCGCAATGTAATTCGCCCCAAATTCGGGGTCAGTTATAACAAGGAAGCGGCGAAAAGCTACCAACTCAGCGGCGTGTTGCTGGGTAAATCCTTGCAGGTGGTGGTGGATGATCAGCGCCATGAATCCGGGCAAATGCAGGCCAGTGCGGAATACAATACCCGCTGGCAAACCCAGCAAGGGCAAGTGTTTGTGCCGTATCTTGAGGCCGGTGTGCTCTATAACTACCTGCAGCCTAATCAGTCGCTCAACCCCGATTGGCAAGGCTTGGTACGGGCTGGCGTGCGCACGGTGGCGGGGCAAAGCTGGCAGCTTGACGTGAGCGCCAGCTACCAGAGTCTGGGCGTGAGCCAGCTGGAGGTGTGGGATTGCAAATTGTTTGTCTCACACGCGTTCTGATTGCCACGCAAGCCTAGCCATACAGCAAAACACCCCGGCGCGCCGGGGTGTTTTTTTATGATGCACCTGCTGATTCGCTCAGCTGGCCTCCGCCGGTTTGCTCTCTGGCAAGAGCCGGGTCAGGATGGAAAACAGCGGTGGGTTGAGCAAGATCGACAGCAGCGCGCCAGCGATAATCAACGCGTTGGCATCGGTGCTCAGCAGCCCCAGCGCCATGCCCATGCTGGCCAAAATAAACGAGAATTCTCCAATCTGCGCCAGGCTCGCGGCAATGGTGCTGGCCACGGCATTGTTATAGCCGTATAGCCGCACAATGCCCCAGGCCGCCAGCGATTTACCCACCACAATCACCAACACGGTGCCCAGCAGCGCCAGCGGTTGCTCCAGAATAATCGCCGGGTTAAACAGCATGCCTACCGAGACAAAAAACAGTACCGCAAACGCATCGCGCAGCGGCAGCGACTCTTCGGCCGCTCGATGGCTAAATTCCGATTCGGCCAACACCATGCCGGCGAAGAACGCCCCCAGCGCAAACGACACGCCAAATAAATGCGCTGCGCCGTAGGCAACGCCCAGCGCAATCGCCAGTACGCCTAGGCGAAATAGCTCGCGGCTACCGGTCCAGACGGTTTTTTCCAGCACCCACGGGATCACTCGGCGACCCACCACCAGCATAAAGGTCACAAAGGCGGCGACTTTCAGTAGCGTCATCAAGATTAGCTGCCCCAGCGCCACATCGCCGTGCCCACTGCTGGTGCCACCCAAGAGGCCTGCCAGCGCCGGCAGCAAGACCAAGATCAGCACCATGGCCAGGTCTTCTACAATCAGCCAGCCAATTGCAATCCGCCCTTGCGGGGTTTGCTCCAGCTCGTATTTTTGCAGTGCTTTTAATAGCACCACCGTGCTCGCTACCGACAGTGCCAGCCCGAATACCAGGCCTTCGCCCCATGGCCAGCCCATTGCCCACGCTAGGCCCATGCCCAAGGCGGTGGCGCAGGCAATCTGTAGCACTGCGCCGGGGATGGCGATTTTCTTCACGCTCAGCAGGTCTTTCAGCGAAAAATGCAGGCCCACGCCAAACATCAGCAAAATCACGCCCACTTCGGCCAATTCATTGGCCAGCGCCTGATTGGCCAGCGGCCCGGGGGTAAAAGGGCCGACGATAATCCCGGCACACAAATAGCCGATCAGCGGCGGCATGCGGCAGCGCTGGGCTAACATGCCAAACACATAAGCCAGGCCCAGGCCCAAGACTAAAGTCGTTAACAGCGGTGTATCGTGGTGCATCGCATCTCCATCGCTTTGATTCTGCTCGATTATGACAGACGCACAGCTTGAAGCTGAACGGCAAATTCACATTCATGGTTGAAGTTGTAATTTTCCCCTGCGGTTTTTGAGCTGGCGGCACAAGCAGGTACAATGGCGGTTTTGGCTCGCTGGCTGGCATTTGGTTCGCCACAGCGCCCCCTGCGCGGGCCCCACTTACGAATTTAGGCCGCTTCATGACGATTTCCCAACTCCTGAACCAGCGCGTACAAGCTGCGCTGGCCGCTGCTGGCGCCCCCGATGCGCCGGCCGTAATCCAGCCTTCCGGTAAACCAGAATTTGGCGATTTCCAGGCCAACGGGGTGATGGGCGCCGCCAAAGCGCTGAAAACCAATCCCCGCGAGCTGGCGGCCAAAGTGGTGGCCGCGCTGGATCTGGCCGGCATCGCCGACAAAGTCGAAATCGCTGGCCCCGGCTTTATCAATATTCACCTCGCGCCTGAATTTCTGGCCCAGCGCCTGAGCGCCGCGCAAAGCGACGACGCCCTCGGCATCGCCAAGCCCGCGTCACAAAAAGTGATGGTGGAATATTCATCGCCCAATCTGGCCAAAGAAATGCATGTGGGCCATCTGCGCTCCACCATCATTGGCGACGCCATCGCGCGCGTGCTGGGCTTTGTGGGCCATGATGTGCAGCGCTGCAACCACGTTGGCGACTGGGGCACGCAATTTGGCATGCTGGTGGCTTACCTCGTCGAAACCCGTCAATCGGGCGATGCCGAGCTGGAGCTAGCCGATCTGGAAAACTTCTACCGCAAATCCAAAGTGCGCTTTGACGAAGACGCCGTGTTTGCCGATACCGCGCGTCAATACGTGGTGAAACTGCAAGGCGGCGACGCCGAAGTGCTGGCGCTGTGGAAACAGTTTGTCGAAGTCTCCATGCAGCACTGCCAAGCTGTGTACGACAAGCTGGGCGTAGGGCTGGATCTGGCCGCGGTGCGCGGCGAATCAGCCTACAACGACGATCTGCCTGTGGTAGTCAGCGATCTGCGCAATGCCGGCCTGCTGGTGGAAGATCAGGGCGCGCAAGTGGTGTTCCTGCCGGAATTCAAAAACCCGGAAGGCGAGCCGCAAGCCATGATCATCCAGAAAAAAGATGGCGGCTTTTTGTATGCCACCACTGACCTCGCCGCCGTGCGCTATCGCCACCGCAGCCTTGATCTGAAACGCGTGGTGTATGTGGTGGATGCGCGCCAAAGCCTGCACTTCCAGCAACTCTTTACCCTGAGCCGCAAAGCCGGTTTTGCCCCCGCCGATATGGCGCTCGAACACGTCGCGTTCGGTACGATGATGGGCGAAGACGGCAAGCCATTCAAAACCCGCTCGGGCGATACGGTCAAACTGGTCGAGCTGCTGGATGAAGCCATCGAGCGGGCGTATACGCTGGTAAGCCAGAAAAACCCTGATCTAGCGGAAGATACCCGCCGCAGTATCGCCAAAGCCGTTGGTATTGGCGCGGTGAAATACGCCGATCTATCCAAAAACCGCACCAGCGATTACATCTTCAACTGGGATACGATGCTGGCCTTCGAAGGCAACACTGCCCCGTATCTGCAATACGCCTACACCCGCGTGCAGTCGGTGTTCCGCAAAGTGGGCGCGGTGAATACCAACGCCGCCATCGTCATCACTGAGCCCGCCGAAAAACAGCTGGCGCTGCAATTGGCGCAGTTCGACGAAGTGATCGAATCCGTGGCCAGCACCTGCCAGCCGCATCAGCTGTGTGCTTATCTATTCAATCTGGCCCAGCAGTTCTCGCGCTTCTACGAAGCCTGCCCAATCCTCTCGGCCGAAGGCGCCGCCAAAGACAGCCGACTGGCGCTGGCGGCCTTAACCGCCAAGACCTTGAAAACTGGGTTGAGTTTGCTGGGGATTGCGGTGTTGGAAGAGATGTAATCAGTTTGAAAAAAGCGACCGGAAGGTCGCTTTTTTATTGATAGCAGTTGAACAGCGCCAGTATTTGACCAAGTTACTCGGCTATTTCGTGATGACAATGACTTTTGTTAATGAAAAAATCTCTGTAGATGACTTTGCAAAATACGGCCTCGCTGAGGTCAATAAAGATTTCCTCTTTGGGCCTGATGCCGTTCGTTATTGGACAATAGATCGAGGGAAAAATGTCTATTTCCGCTGGATGAAGGGGAATTGGCAAGAACCAATGGAACAGCAAGTTTCCTTCTTTTGGAAAGGCGCTTTATTTCATATCGACTTCAAGGTAGCTGGTGGAGGTGAGAAAACAGCGGATGGATGGAAAGGTTGGACGCATTGGTCTTGGAAAGGTGTGCGACGGTTCAAGAATCCCAATGACCAAATGATTCTGGAAGCCCATCGTGAGGAAATCATTGCTGACCTTAAGGATGCACTAACAGCCTACAAAGATGCTGGCATCCTTTCGAGACGGACTGAATCAATTGCTACGTTCGATTTCTGAGGAGGAAACGATGACGACACTTTCTGCACAAGCCGCTATCGATCTGCTGCTCAGCGACCACGCGAAATACTCAACTCCGGAAGCTTAGTACGACTTGGCTGCTCTGGTCTCCACCGAGTCTTCTGAGCAAGTGACAGCCCGTAGGGCGTAATCGCCACAGGCATTACGCCGAATGCAGCAAGCTTGAAACCGCCAATCCTGCGGTTTTTATTTGGCTGCACTTTTTAATCCCCCGGCATTGGCGGCTATTCGCCGCGGCACTTCCTTTTCTTGCTTCGCCAAGAAAAGGAAGCAAAAGAAGGCGACCCCGGTATCAAGTCCCGCTGCGCGAGATGCCCTCGCTGCGGAACTCGCGCTACGCGCTCAAACAGTCCTCGCCGAAACCCCTTGCCGCTTGTTCCTCGCTCGGCTTGATACAGGGGAATCCGCGCAGTGCACCGATTGTAGATACTCTTGGTTGTATTGGGCTACAACCGTTGATTTTGTTTGGCTTTGAGGTAATACCCCTTTTACCTCAAAGCCAATTAGGACGAAAAGCCCGTTGAGCCGCGCCGTTCGGGAGGCGGTTGGCAAGGTTTTAAGCCGCAACTTGTCTGTGACCGAAGGAAATCCCCGTGGGAAGCTGCGCGACGCTAGCGCGCAGCGAGTTTTGCGGCGCCTTGCCAATGGCCGGACGGACGGGGTTTCGCGGCGATCGGGCGCGTTAGGGTTGCAAGGGGCAAGGCAAGACTGCCCCTTGCTCGTCTGGCGGGCGAAACCGCCGGTTTACCGCCTGCGGCAGCAGGCTAAGCTTCGAAGAAAATGGCTCTGGTAATGATTAACGCGACTGCCCGCTAATCGTCTCCGCTGCCAGCTCGCCAAAGCGCGATGGCGTGTCGGTGAGGATTGGGCGGGCTTTGTGGAGGGAATGGTAGCCATTGAGCCAATGCCGGGCGGTAAGGACGGCGCCGGCGAGGGTGAGTAGGGCTAGCATCGGTGAATCGCCGCGCAGCCAGCTACTGATCGCCGCGGTGATCAGCAGGCACAAGATCATGGTATCGATCTGCCAGCTGCGGCGCGTGGTGCGCAGGCTCAGCTGGATGGGCGTGATTTGTAGCGATTGCCAGTCATTCAGCAAATGGCGGGCGGCGATGGTGAGCAAGATCAGGCTCAGGCAAGCCGGATAAAACTCGCCCAGCCAGCCGTAATAGCTCAGCGCCCCGAGGCTCAGTACGGTAAACGTGGCATCCAGGGCCAAAATCCGAGGGTTCGCGCGACGTGGCATGGTGGTCTTTCCGTTCTCGTTGCTTGATACCATTAAGGGTAAAACCTGACGCGGTTTTTGCCTAGTGCTAGCCGCTGGCCGTGGTGGCGATGTTGCGCCCGGCATTGACCCCGGCCGGGCTGCGCGCGAAGATGCGCTGATGGTAAAACGCTAGGGCAAAGCGCGTAGGGGGCAAGCATGGATCAGGATTTCAGCGCACAACTGGCGCGGTTATTAAGTTTGGGCGAGGCGGCGCTGCAGCAGTGGCAGCAAGGCCAAGCTAGCCGCGCAACACCCGATTGGCAGGCGGCCGCGTGGCGCTGGCGGGCGACGGGGGCGGGCGGATATTTGCAGCCGGTACGTCAGCCGCATGAGGTGGCGCTGGCCGATTTACAGAATGTCGAGGCGCAAAAGCAGCGCCTGCTGACCAATACCCGCCAGTTTGTGGCCGGCTTGCCCGCCAATAATGTGCTGCTTACCGGCGCACGCGGCACCGGTAAATCATCTTTGGTGAAGGCCGTGTGGCAGGCCTGCCGCGCTGATGGTCTGAAACTGATCGAGGTGGAGAAAACCCATTTATATGATCTGCCCGAAATTGTAGAGCTGGTGGCCACGCGGCCCGAGCGCTTTCTGATTTTTTGCGATGATTTGTCGTTTGAAGAGGGCGATCACGGCTATCAGGGGCTGAAAGCGGTGCTGGATGGCTCGATTGCTGGTCCGTCGGCCAATGTGCTGATTTACGCCACGTCCAACCGCCGGCATCTGGTGCCTGAGTATTTCAGCGAAAACGCGGCCACCCGCTATGAAGGCGGCGAGATTCATTTTGCCGAGGCGGTGGAAGAAAAAATCGCCTTGTCCGAGCGCTTTGGCATCTGGCTGTCGTTCAGTAGTTTTAGTCAGGATGAATATCTGCGCGCGGTGGCGCACTGGCTGGCGGTACTGGGACCCGCGCCGTGGGATGCCGAGGTGCAGCGCGAAGCTTTGCTGTGGGCACACACGCGCGGTGCCCGCAGTGGGCGGATTGCCTGGCAGTTTGTGCGCGATTATTTGGGGCGACGCGGGCTGGCGCAGCAGGCGGCGGGCTAAGCGGGCAGCAGCGGAAGTTGCGGTGTGGTTTGGCGGGCGCGACTCTGGTCGGGCGGGCTTGTTTCTTGCCCGTTTGGCCACATCTGCCGTGCATGGATAACCGCTGGAGCCGCCGCATGGCCTGGAATGCAGAAGATTTATCGCGCATTATCGAAATGGCATGGGAAGATCGCACCCCGTTTGAAGCGATCGAGCAGCAATTCGGGCTCAATCAAACTCAGCTGGTGCGGCTGATGCGGCGTGAATTGCACGCCAGCAGTTTTCGCCTGTGGCGTGCGCGCACCGCGGGCCGCGTGACCAAACACGCCGCCTTGCGCCACCCCGACATCACGCGCGCCTACGCGCCGGGCCAATACAAACCACGCTGAGCGTGGTTGCCTGCCGGCGGGCTTGATGCGATATTGGCCGCTTTGCCCGCGCGGCGCAGATAATCTGGCTGCCCACTATGAATAAGCAGACTCGCTATACCTTTTATGCTCGGCTGGCCGAGCTGGACCCCAACCCCACCACCGAGCTGAATTACAGCACGCCGTTTGAACTATTGACCGCGGTGCTGCTGTCGGCGCAGGCCACCGATGTGGGCGTGAATAAAGCCACCGCGCGCTTGTTTCCGGTGGCCAACACGCCAGCGGCGATTTTGGCGCTGGGCCAAGACGGGCTTGAGGCCTATATCGCCACCATTGGCCTGTATCGCAGCAAGGCCAAGCATCTACTCGAAACCTGTCGCATCCTGATTGAGCAGCATGGCGGGGAAGTGCCGCGCGATCGGATCAGCCTCGAGGCGCTGCCCGGCGTGGGGCGCAAAACGGCGAACGTGGTGCTGAACACCGCGTTTGGCGTGCCCACGATTGCGGTGGATACACATATTTTCCGCCTCGGCAATCGCACCGGCCTCGCGCCAGGTAAGGATGTGCGGGCGGTGGAAGATAAATTACTGAAAGTCACTCCGGCTGAATTTATGCTCAACGCCCATCACTGGCTGATCTTGCATGGCCGCTATGTATGTAAGGCGCGCAAGCCCGAATGCTGGCGCTGCGTGGTGAATGATGTTTGCGACTATCGCAGCAAGCAGCTTACGCCCCCGCCGGGGCGCTAGGGGTATGGCTCGCTACGGCATGTTAGATAATCGCTAGCGAGCGATACATTGGTGGGTATGGGGCCGAGCCGAACACGCATGGCTTTGGCGGGCGGGGCTGAGCCAACCGCGTGGCAATACCAGCCGTTTTATTGCTCTAGCAGTGCGTGAAAAATAAAATGCTCCACCACCAGCCGCTCGGCCACGCCCAGCGGCGCAAATTCCACCCCGTATTGCATGGTGACGGCGGGCGGGTCGATGTGGCAATTGCGCACGGTGGCGCTGATGCTCAGTGTGTGGTCCTCGCCGGCGGCGTGCAGGCGCAGGCCGATCTGGATGGCTTCGCCCGCTTCGAGCTGTAATTGCGCGCCTTCCAGCATGGCGCCGGTGGCGGATAGATTGATCACCCGCGCGGCAACGCCCGCCTGCTGCGCGCGGTTTACACTCACGATCAGATTACTATTTACCCGCAAGCTATTGCGCAGCTGATGGATATCCAGCTTATCCGGCCAGCTTAGATGCAGATAAGGGAAGGGGCTGAAGCAGACTTTCTCGACCGTGCCCTTAAAGCTCACCACGTCTTTGCCGGCGATGGTTTTGAGCTGCAGCGTTTCCCCTTCGCGAAACGGCAAAATCGCCCCATCGTTGCTCAGTGTGCTAATCAGCACGCCGGCTTTATCCTGCCAGCCGATCAGTTTTACCGCGGCTTTGGGCTTGAGCGGATCGCCCAGCGATTGCACATGCAAAGTGCTACCGGGGGTGATTTTGAGTTGTGGCAGATGGCGCGCTTTGGCGGCTTTTTTGGGGGTAGGGGGTATTGGGCTGGCAGGCTCATCCTGATTGGTGCTGGGGGCTATACTGCTGCGCTTGATGCTGGCTTGCGCCGTGCCCTGCCACAGCGGATTACGAAACAGCCCCTGTGTGCGCAAGGCGTCTAGCTGCGCCGCATTACGGATAATCTGCCCCTCGCGCAGTAGCAGTTGCCCCTGCGCATCATAAATGGTGTACGCCAAGGGCTGGCCCACGTGTAGATCTTGGGCGCGGACGGGTTGCAGATCGGGCTTACTCATTCTGGGTGGCCTGCGGAGCGGATAAACCATTGTTCGCTAATTCTTACAAATGGCCAAGCATCAGCCGACCTGCGTTGCAGTTTATCGACGTGATACCATTTTGCCCTTTCTGGCAGGATTTCTAGGCCTACTTCATGCTGCATTTACTGAATGCGCCGCAGCGCGCGGCGGTGCAATACCTGTCTGGCCCATGCCTGGTGCTGGCCGGGGCAGGCTCGGGCAAAACCCGGGTGATTACGCAAAAAATCGCCTACCTGATCGACACCGCCGGTATGGATGCGCGCAATATCGCCGCGATTACCTTTACCAATAAAGCGGCGCGCGAAATGCAGGAGCGGGTGGCCACCTTATTGCCGCCCGAGCGCTTACGCGGGCTGACGGTTTCCACTTTTCACAGCCTGGGGATGAAAATCCTGCGTGAAGAAGCGCCGCATCTGGGCTATAAAACCCAGTTTTCGATTCTGGATTCGGCCGACGCCAATAAAATCATCGCCGATCAGCTGGTCACCACCGATAAAGCGCTTATCCGCCAAGTGGCGGGACAGATCTCGATGCTGAAAAATGACCGCATCTCGCCTGACAAGGCCATGGCCACCGCCAGCTCCGAGGGCGAGCTGCAACTGGCGCGGATTTATCGCGCCTACCAAGACACGCTGTTTGCTTATCAGGCCGTGGATTTTGATGATCTGATTCGTCTGCCGGTTGATCTCTTTGAAGATAACGACGAAGTGCTGAAAAAATGGCGGCACAAGCTGCGCTATTTATTGATCGACGAATACCAAGACACCAATACCACCCAATATCAGCTGGTGAAGCTCTTAACCGACATCACCGGCTACTTCACCGCCGTGGGCGATGATGATCAGAGTATTTATGCCTGGCGTGGCGCCAATGTGGAAAACCTCAAGCAGCTGAAGATTGATTTTCCCAAGCTGGAAGTGATCAAGCTGGAGCAGAACTATCGCTCGGTGGCGCGCATTTTGCGTTGCGCCAACGCGGTCATCGGTAACAATCCCAAGCTATTCGAGAAAAAACTCTGGTCGGAGCTGGGCGAGGGCGACCTGATTAAGGTGGTGGAAACCAAGAGCGACGAAGACGAAGCCAAATGCGTGGCCGATCGGCTGCGCCAGCATATGCTGCTCAATCGCACCAGTTTTAAAGATTACGCGGTGCTGTATCGCGGCAATTTCCAGTCGCGCATTATCGAAGCGCAATTGCGCGCCGAGAAAATTCCTTATGTGATGGCAGCGGGTGAGAGCTTCTTTGATCGCGCCGAAATTAAAGATGTATTGGCCTATCTGCGCTTGGTGGCCAACGAAGACGATGATCCGGCGTTTATCCGCGCGGTAACCACGCCTAAGCGTGGGATTGGCAATGTGACCTTAGAAAAGCTGGGGGCATATGCCGCCAGCCGGCAGATTTCCTTGTTTGCAGCGGCATACGAGGAGGGGTTTGTGCATCAGATCCAGCCGGCGCAATGCGAAGCGCTGCAGACCTTCTGCAATTTCATCAATCGTCTGCAAACCCGCGCTCCACGCGAGCCGGCCGGGCCATTGCTGCAAGAGCTGCTGGCGGCGATCGACTACGAAACCTGGTTATACGATAGTGAAGAGCCGAAGCCCGCCGAAAATAAATGGAAAAGCGTGCAGGAGCTGGCCAGCTGGATTAGCCGTAAGGGCGAGCAAGATGGCAAAAACCTCATCGAGATCGTGCAGACCATTGCGATTATCACGATGCTGGAAGGGCGCGATGAAGAAGAAGTCGATGCGGTGCGTCTGTCGACTTTGCACGCCAGCAAAGGGCTGGAATATCCGCATGTTTTCTTAATCGGCTGCGAAGAGGAAATCCTGCCGCATCAAAACTCCATCGAAACCGGCATGGTTGAGGAAGAGCGGCGGCTGATGTACGTGGGCATCACCCGCGCCCAGCGCAGCTTGACCATTACCTATTGCAGCAAGCGCCGGCGTGCCGGCGAATGGCAAATCACCCGCCCAAGTCGCTTTCTGGATGAGCTCTCGATGGCCGATGTGCATTTCAGTGGCCGGCTCTCTGAGAAATACGCGCCCAGTGCCGACATCAAAAAAGAGCACGCCAGCCGCGCTGCGCAGTTGATGAGCAGTCTCAACGCCCTGATGACCCCCAAAAACTAGATAAACAAGGGGCAATCTAGCCAAACCACAGCCCGCGTTAGCGGGCTGTGGTGTTTCTGGGCTGGGTTTTGGCGATGTTTGCGCTGGTGCTGCGATGTTCCTGGGCGTGGGGCCTGATTGTTTCTCTTGGCTTGGCGCGATTTTCTTTGTGGTTCGTGTCTTTGCAAATCAAACGCTTATCGACTTGTTGGTGCTTTTTCGTTGGATTGGTGTTGACGTGTTTTCGATGGGTGGGTATAGTTCGGCCTCTCTGCTGA
>NZ_JTLG01000002.1:0-54633 GCF_000799095.1 Chitinibacter sp. ZOR0017
AAGTGCATGTGCCTGATATCGGCAATTTCGACGCGGTTGAAGTGATTGAAGTCAATGTCAAAGTAGGCGACACCATCGCGATTGACGACGGTCTGATCACGCTGGAATCTGACAAAGCCAGTATGGAAGTGCCATCAACGGCGGCCGGCGTAGTCGAAAGCATCGCCGTAAAAGTGGGCGATAAAGTGGCGCAAGGCGCTTTGGTACTGACCGTGCGCTCTAGCGCGGCAGCTGCTGCGCCAGCGGCAGCGCCGGCTCCAGTCGCCACTCCTGCTCCGGTAGCAGCGCCCGTTGCAGCGGCTCCAGCCGCAGCAGCTCCGGTTGCAGCACCAGCAGCAGCCGCGTCTGCGCCAGCTAAATTTGACGAAGCTAACTTCAACAAAGCGCATGCTTCGCCATCAGTGCGCAAATTTGCGCGCGAATTGGGCGTGGATTTGAGCAAAGTAGCCGGTAAAGGCCCGAAAGGCCGCATCTTGCACGAAGACGTACAGTCCTTCGTGAAATCGGTGATGACTAGCGCAGTGGCTTCTTCCTTCGCAGCAGGTTCTGCACCAGCAGCTGCCTCACTGGGCGGTGGCCTGGATCTGTTGCCTTGGCCGAAAGTCGATTTCGCCAAATTTGGCCCGATCGAAACCAAGCCATTGTCACGCATCAAGAAAATCTCTGGCGCGAATCTGCACCGCAACTGGGTGGTAATCCCGCACGTAACATTCAACGACGAGTGCGATATCACCGAGCTGGAAGAATTCCGCAAGCAAGTCGGCAAAGAGTGGGAAAAATCAGGCCTGAAGATCAGCCCATTGGCGTTCATCATCAAGGCAGCGGCTGAAGCACTGAAAGCCTTCCCAGAAATGAATTCGTCACTCGATGGCGACAATCTGGTCTTGAAACAGTACTACCACATCGGCTTTGCGGCCGACACGCCAAACGGCTTGGTAGTACCGGTGATCAAAGACGCCGACAAGAAAGGCCTGAAAGAGATTTGCAAAGAGTTGACCGAATTGTCGCTCGCAGCACGCGAAGGCAAACTCAAACCAACCGATATGCAAGGTGCTACGTTCACGATTTCTAGCCTGGGCGGCATCGGCGGCACCAGCTTCACCCCAATCGTGAATGCGCCTGAAGTCGCGATCTTGGGCGTATGCAAATCGCAAATCAAACCAGTGTGGAACGGCAAAGAGTTTGCACCACGGCTGATGTGCCCATTGTCGCTGTCGTTCGATCACCGCGTGATCGACGGCGCGCAAGCGGGTCGCTTCACCGTGTATCTGGGCAAATTGCTTAGCGACGTTCGCCGCTTGATTCTCTAATTCTGCGAGGCGTGAGAGCCGGGGTATTGCTCTACAGAGCAATACCCACAATTGCTCCCACCTCATACCCTTGACCTCACAGGACAAAAAATGAGCAATACAATCGAACTGAAAGTACCCGATATCGGCGGCCATAGCGATGTGGCCATCATCGAGGTCTTTGTGAAAGCCGGCGATACCATCGCCGTTGAAGAAAGCCTGATCACCCTGGAAACCGACAAGGCGACCATGGAAGTGCCCGCCACTCACGCCGGCGTGATCAAAGAAATGAAAGTCGCCGTCGGCGACAAAGTGTCAGAAGGCAGCGTGATCGCCATCGTGGAAGTGGCCGCGAGCGCCGCTGCGCCAGCCCCTGCCGCGGCGGCCCCCGCTCCGGCGGCGGCACCAGCACCAGCCGCTGCGCCTGCAGTTGCCCCAGTGGCCGGCCAATACGCTGGCGCGGTGGACATGGAAGTGGATATGATGGTCTTGGGCGCAGGCCCTGGCGGCTATTCTGCAGCGTTCCGCTCGGCTGACCTGGGCATGAAAACCGTGATCGTTGAGCGTTATGGCTCACTGGGCGGCGTATGTTTGAACGTGGGTTGTATTCCATCGAAAGCCCTGCTGCACAATGCGGCGGTGATCGATGAGGTGGCTCACTTAGCGTCCAACGGGATCAAATTTGGCAAACCAGAAGTCGATATCGATGGTCTGCGTGGCTACAAAGAAAAAGTCATCAACAAGCTCACTGGCGGTTTGGCGGGTATGGCCAAAATGCGTAAAGTTGAGCACGTGCGCGGTATCGGTACTTTCCTTGATGCCAACCACATCGAAGTGCAACTGACTTCGGGCACGGGCAAAGATCTGACTGGTGAGAAAAAAGTCATCAAGTTTGCCAAAGCAATTATCGCGGCCGGTTCGCAAGCGGTGAAATTGCCGTTCATCCCGAATGATCCACGTATCGTTGATTCGACTGGCGCACTGGAACTCAAATCAGTACCAAAACGCATGCTGATTATCGGCGGCGGGATTATCGGTCTGGAAATGGGTACCGTGTACTCAACGCTGGGCGCGCGTCTGGACGTGGTTGAATTGTCGGATGGCCTGATGCAAGGCGCGGATCGCGACCTCGTGAAAGTATGGCAAGACTGGAATAAACACCGTTTTGACAACATCATGTTGCAATCGAAAACCACCAGCATTGAGCCGAAAGAAGACGGCATCTGGGTGACGTTTGAAGGCCCGAAAGTGCCGAGCGAGCCACAGTGCTACGACTTGGTATTGTACTCAACCGGTCGCTCGCCAAACGGCAAGAAAATCGGCGCCGAAAACGCCGGCGTGATTGTGGACGAGCGTGGCTTTATCGCCGTTGACAAGCAAATGCGAACCAACGTGCCGCACATCTTCGCGATTGGCGATTTGGTCGGCCAACCGATGCTGGCGCACAAAGCCGTACACGAAGCGCACGTAGCGGCAGAAAACGCAGCTGATCACAAAGCGTACTTTGATGCACGCGTGATTCCAGGCGTAGCCTACACCGACCCAGAAGTGGCTTGGGTGGGTTTGACTGAAGATCAAGCGAAGAAAGAAGGCATCAAGATCACCAAAGGCGTATTCCCATGGGCCGCTTCTGGCCGTGCGATTGCCAATGGTCGCGATGAAGGCTTTACCAAGCTGATTTTCGACGCGGAAAACGGCCAAATCCTCGGCGGTGCGATTGTGGGCCCGCACGCTGGTGATATGATCGGTGAAGTGTGTCTGGGCATTGAAATGGGCGCAGATGCAGTGGACATCGGCAAAACCATTCACCCGCACCCAACCATGGGCGAGTCGATTGGTATGGCCGCCGAAGTGGCCAAAGGCGTATGTACCGACCTGCCACCGCAGCGCAAGAAATAAGCGCAGACATGGCGTAAATAAAAAGCCACGGCATGCCGTGGCTTTTTTGTGGCTGACTTAATTGCAACGATTGAGGCCGCCGCAGTTAGCTCATCGCAGCCTACGCCGAGACTCAAGGCTGCCGCAATGTGCGCAAGCGTTCAGCCGTTGCCGGGTGCGTGGCCAGTAACTCCGGCACTTCAGCATGCGCGGGCTGGCTACCAACGAGTTTTTCCAGCGCATCGGCCAGCAAAGCTGGCGATTTCCCTTGCGCTCGCAGGCGCTGGGCGGCGAACTCATCCGCTTCGCGTTCGAATTGGCGGGTATAACCCAGCTGCACCACCAGCGCAGCCATGGCCGCGACATTGCTCACCGCACTGGGCGCATCCCCCAGCACCACCGCTGCAATCAGGCCCAAACCGGCCGCCTGATAGACATTCCGTAGCCCATGTTGGCGCTCAACATGCCCCATTTCATGCAGCAAGACCGCGATAATTTCATCGTCGCTCAAGAGCGTGGCTAGCTGATCCGTTACCACCACTTGCCCACCCGGCAAGGCAAAGGCATTGGCGCCTACGCTGGGCAAATCATAAAAATGCAGCTGATACGGAAAATGGCTCGCTTGCGTTTGCGCCTGCCAGCGCTGCTGCAAAGCCTGCTGGCGTGCCGGCGGCAGCTGACTACGTTGTAATGTAATTCCAAGCTTAGGTAGCGAAGCCAGGGTGGCCTCACCCAGCATGGATTCGAGCTTCACTGGGGTGAGCTTGGCCGCCAGATGCGCGGCCAGCGGCATACCTTGCCAATAAAGCAGCACCGCTGCCAGCACAATCCCCAGCACCGCCAGTACGCTGTAGCGCCAACGCGCCTCCAGTTGCGCCAGTGGCTGCTGACCTTGGCCGAGTAATTCGGCCAAGGCCTGTGCCGCCGGGCACTCCAGCACCGCCCCATCAGGCAGGTTTACCCGAGCTGGCAGATTGCCCAAGATGGGCTCTAGGGCGCAGGCCGCCAATGGTACTTGCCGCTCCCACCCCTCGCCATGGATCAGCAATTGTCCGTCCACGCGGCTTAATTGCACCGTAAACAGGTGGCTGCTATGCCCATCCAGATAGCTGGCGCTCAGCATTAGATCGCTAAATCCACATCAAAAAGATCAGTGGCTTCGGCGCCCACCGCCGAGCCGGCGTTTTGCACCACGGCATTAAATTGATTGAGCCCTTCCGGTGCGTGCAGGCCCATGCTATTCAGGCGCATGCGACTTTGCGCCACTTTTAACCATGGCAAGGCAAGGCCGAACGTGAGCACCACCAAAGGCAAGCGCCACGCCATCATGCGGCCATATGCCCAGGGGCTGGCCTGACTATCAAAGCTCACCGCCCCCAGTGCGGTTTGCCGCCAGCCAAAATTGGCCTGCGCCAAACGCACCGCTGCTGCGACCACACTAAAGCCCACCAGCATCACGATATAGCCAATCACCAACGGCAAAATAGCGGCGATCAGCAGCGCCGGATTGCTTTTATTCAGCTCGCTCAAATTCACGCCAGCGCCAAAAATCGTTGCGCCGACAGTGAAAGCAAAACCCAGCCCCACCACCAGCATCACGCCCAAGCCGGCCAAGGCCGCGCGATAGTAGCCCCCCACCGCCGAACCCAGCTGGCTAAAGCGCTGATCGCCAAAGCTGGCATGATCCACCACAAAACGGAACTGCTGATGCTGCACATAAGGCAAGGCCAGCCCTAGGGAAGGAATCAGCAACAGCGGTAGCAGCAGGTAATTTTTGACCGCGCCCCACACCGTGCCATGAAAATCAAAAGGCACATTGCGATAACGGGTCTGGCGCAGATTAAACCGGATACTGCGCACGATCATCCATGGCAACACCAGCAGGAATAACAGCCCAAACAGCCCGCCCAGTAGCGGATGCAGATTCGAGCCAACGGCGTACAAGGCAAAGAAGGCAAAGGCAATCAGGCGACCAATCAAAATCTTCACCGGCTGCGCGGTGTAATCAAAGCGTGAGCCAGCCAGCTCGGTATTGCCATAAAAGTACTTCAAACGCCGCACTTTGGCCCAGGCCGAATATATGCCCAGGGTGAGGACGCTGAGTAACAGATTCACAATCCAGATCCGGAAATACTCGCCACCTTGCCCATGAAACTGGATCGCCCAGCGATTGCTCTGCATCTGCTCATCCATCCCCTACCCCTTAATCACGCAAAAACCATCATATTATTTTCACGTAAGACACTACACAAGCTGGATGACAGCCATGTTGCTTTGCCGGCGGCGCAAAGCTGGGCGGCAAAGCTTGCCTGCGCGCGCCATCATCTGCACCACCCAGCTAGCCAGCATGTTGCAAAGCCGCAGCAACACAGCGGCGCAGCACATTTAGCAATCAGCAGGTATAGCCATAAAAATCAATAGAATAAATAGGCACATAGATATACCCATACCCTGTATGAAATAACCTAAGCCGAAATGACCGACGGCAGCAGCAAGAAATCGTGCAGTGCAATAAATTGGGAAAACGGTTGGCAGTAATCCGTCGATGGCACGTTTTATGCTCTGTAGTGCGCGTCGAACCCGCAAGAGGTAGGCATCATGGCAAGTAGCGACAACAGCAACAGCACCAAACAGCTCACGCATCAGCGTTTGAGCCACGAAATCACGCATGAGCTGGAGCAGTGTTTATCACTCTGCCAGCAATTGCAGATCGATTTCTACGCCTGTTTGGCCCACGCCCGCATCGAATTTGATAAGCATCAGCGCGAACCAAGCGCCTGAGACTGTAGCAGAAGAGAAAATCAGCGCAGAAATGAAAAAAGACACCCGCAGGTGTCTTTTTTATTGTGGCGTCCCCACGGGGAATCGAACCCCGGCCGCCGCCGTGAAAGGGCAGTGTTCTAACCGCTAAACTATGGGGACTTAACTGGTAAGTCAATGTGTGCTGGCCGCCTAAACTGGCGTCCCCACGGGGATTCGAACCCCGGTTATCGCCGTGAAAGGGCGGTGTCCTAGGCCTCTAGACGATGGGGACTGCGTACAACTAACTTCGTCAGGCTGTCACACACTCACTTTGTATTCTTTGGTGGAGGTAAGCGGGATCGAACCGCTGACCTCTTGCATGCCATGCAAGCGCTCTCCCAACTGAGCTATACCCCCAAAAGAGATGCACATAATAGTTACGCATCTCAGTCGCGTCAAGCTTTTGCTGCAATATTTTTGACCTAATTGCACAAAAGCTTGATTCAGCGACTTAAATTGGCGCCCACCAGTAAGCGTCGCTCGCCACTTCCTGCTCATGCGCTTTGCTATTCGGGAAATTTTTCAGCAACACGCGTTTAGCATCATCACGATAATCGGTCATACCCAGCTTATCGTAGGCCTGATACATCAACCCCAGCGCGCCTTCCACTTGCTTGGTATTGCTGTAGTTATCAATCAGCGCCTTGCCGCGATTGGCCGCAGCAAGATACGCGCCGCGCTTGAAATAGTAACGGCCAACGTGCAATTCGTAATTAGCCAGCGCACCGATCAGATACCCCATCCGCAGCTGGGCATCGCGGGCATATTTACTTTCAGGAAAGCGTGTGACCAATTCACGGAAAGCATTGAATGACTCTTTGGCCGCTTTAGGGTCGCGCTCGGACATATCTTGCTTAGACAGCACCGATAAGAAGCCTTGCGACTCATTAAACGTCACCAGCCCTTTCAGGTACATCGCGTAATCCAGGCTTGGATGCGTTGGGTTTTGCTTCATAAAGCGATCAATCGCCGCCAGCGCCAGCGCGGGCTCCTGATCTTTGTAATAGTTGTAGGCGGTTTCCAGCTGGGCTTGCTGGGCATATTTTCCATATGGGAAACGCGCTTCCAGCCGCTCGAATAATTGATTCGATTTAGTGAAATTGCGGCTGGCCTGCTCGGATTTAGCTTCATTGAACAGCTTATCCGCCGACCAGTTTTTCGTTTCATCGTTGGTGCTGCCGGTGCTGGCACAACCTGCCACTAAACCGATCAGCAAGGCAGAAACGAGGATTCGAGGTAGAATCTTATTCATGATGCAATCCGATATTGAACTCGACGATTATAACGACTTCGCAGACACCCGTGTGCTGACTGTGCCCGCCGACCTGGCTGGCACCCGGCTCGACGCGGCGCTGGCGAAGATTTTGCCTGATTTCTCCCGCTCACGCATGGCCGGCTGGATTAAAGACGGACAGGTTTTGCTCGATGGCGCCCCCGCCACCACCAAAACCAAGCTCTGGGGCGGTGAAACGCTCACCGTAACCATTCAGCCCGACCCCAATGAAGTGGCGTATGTGGCCGAAGATCTGCCACTGGAAGTGCTGTACGAAGATGCCGCACTGCTGATCATCAACAAGCCAGCCGGCTTGGTGGTGCACCCTGGCAACGGCAACTGGGAAGGCACACTATTAAATGCCCTGCTGTTTCACTACCCCGAAGTGCGCAGCATTCCACGCGCTGGCATTGTGCACCGGCTGGATAAGGACACCAGCGGCTTGATGGTGGTGGCGCGCACGCTGCAAGCGCAAAACCATCTGGTGAAGCAACTGCAAGAGCGCACGGTAAAACGCCACTATCTGGCGGTGGCCAGTGGCGAAATTCGCCGCGATGGCACTGTGGATGAGCCCATTGGCCGCCACCCGAAAGATCGCACCAAAATGGCCGTCATTCACAGCGGCAAAGAATCGATCACCCATTATCTGGTGCTGGAAAAATTCGCCGGCTACACCCTGATTGAATGCCGGCTGGAAACCGGCCGCACGCACCAGATTCGCGTGCATATGGCGCACCTGAAACACGCCCTAGCGGCCGACCCGGTTTATGGCACCCCGCCGCGGCTGGATATCTCGCCCGAAGTGCGGCTGGCGCTGGAAGAGCTCAATCGGCAAGCCCTGCATGCGCGCAAACTCTCGCTCGTGCATCCGGTGACCGGCAAAAACATGGAATGGAAAGCACCGACGCCATTCGATCTGGAACAGCTGATCGGCACTTTGCGCGCCGAATTGGCCATGGCTAATGATGCCGACGAAGATGATGATGACGAAGACGACGACCACGACTGCGAAGTGATCTACACCCGTGAATAATCCCACGCCTGCCTTCTACACCCCCAACTGGCCAGCCCCGGCTCGCGTACGCGCCCTGCAAACCACGCGGCTGGGCGGCCACAGCCTGCCGCCCTATGCCAGCCTGAATTTAGGCCAGCACGTAGGTGATGATCCGCAGCAGGTTGCGGCCAATCGCGCCATTGTGGCCGCCGCCTGCGGCAGCCAGCCACGCTGGCTCAATCAGGTACACGGGGTAGCGGTAGCCGATGCGACCGCTGTTACGCAGCCGGTAGATGCGGATGCCAGCTACAGCCGCACGCCGGGCGTGGTGAGCGTGGTGATGACTGCCGATTGCCTACCACTGCTGTTTTGCGACCGTGCCGGCACCGTGGTCGCCGCGGCGCACGCGGGTTGGCGCGGCTTGTGCAATGGCGTGATTGAAGCAACCGTCGCCAAGATGGATTGCCCCGCCAGCGAGATCCTCGTCTGGCTCGGTCCCGCCATCGGTCCCAATGCCTTTGAAGTCGGCGACGAAGTGCGCGCGGCTTTTATGGCCATCGATGCACAAGCCGAGCAAGCTTTTGTGACACAAGGTGGGGGTAAATGGCTGGCGGATATCTATCTATTGGCGCGCCAGCGCTTACATGCCCTGGGTATCACTGCCATTTATGGTGGTGATCAATGCACGGTGACACAAAGCGAGACTTATTTTAGTTATCGCCGCGATGGGCAAACAGGGCGCTTGGCGAGTTTGATCTGGCTGGAATAAAACCCGGCTAAGATAAAAATACCGGGGCGTTCTAAGCGCCCCTTTTGCATGGCTGGTATTTTTTCGCCCCCCTCCGCGACAGGAGTGCCGCCTGGGCAAGCGTTAGCAAATACTTGTTCGGCCCAACGCCGCGCAGTAGATGAGAACCTTTCTCATGCCGAGCCCAAGCTTTTTATGATACAGTGTTGCATCTGCAGGATTTTTTACCGATGTCGACATTAAGCTGGATCATTACCATGAGCCTGCTGGGCAGCGTGCTCAGCGTATTGGCCGCCGCGGCGATGGCGTATTTAGCCAAGCCACACTGGATTCCCAAACTGGTTTCTTTCGCCGTGGGCGCTTTGCTGGCCGCGGTATTTCTAGAGATTTTGCCGCACGCCTTCGGGGCGCATGGCGGGCATGAGGGTCACGCGCATGGCGCGAGCGAGCTGTCATTGTTGACTGACGTGCAGCATGCGGCCTCCCAAACCGTACAAGCAGCGGTTGAACACGCGCCGCACGCCAACCCGGAAGCAATTTCGGTCACGATTTTGCTCGGGATTTTTATCTTTTTCATCATGGAAAAGCTGGTGATCTGGCGGCATTGCCATCACGAGTCGTGTGAAGAATTAGCGGGAAGCGCGCACGAACATCCGCATAGCGAGCATCACGGTCATTCGCACGGCCACGGGCACAGCCATGGCAACGAGCATGGTCGCGCCGGCATGATGATTATGGTCGGCGATACGCTGCATAATTTCTTGGATGGTGCGGTGATCGCGGCGGCGTTTATGGCCGATACCTCGGTCGGCATTGCCACCGCCGTGGCGATTATTGCCCACGAAATCCCGCAAGAAGTCGGCGATTTTATCGTGCTGCTGCATTCGGGCTATAGCAAGGCTAAGGCGCTGCTGTTTAATTTGCTCTCATCGCTGGCGGCGCTGGCTGGTGGTTTGCTGGCGTATTTCTCGCTCAGCATGGTGGAAACCGCCCAGCCCTATTTGCTGGCGCTCGGTGCGGCTAGCCTGATTTATGTGGCGATTGCCGATTTAATCCCGACCTTGCACAAACGTCCGCACATCAAAGACACCCTGCACCAGGTACTGCTGATGGTAGCCGGGGCGATGCCGATTGCGCTGGTACATCATTTTATGCCGCACTAAGCGCGCGTCGCCGGATACATCGGCAGGTATCAGCATAAAGGCCAATCATTGATTGGCCTTTGTTTATATACCCCTGGTAAATTGTTCTTTCTGCAAGCGATACAAACAATGCCGCCGCAGTGGATGATCGGCAGCCAAGACCGGATGGTCGAACTCGCCCACCGCATCGAGCTGCATACCAAGGCGCTGCATCAAGGCTTGCGAGCGCAGATTACGCAGCGCGGTAAACGACACGATTTCATCCAGATTCAATTGCGTAAAGCCAAAATCCAGCGCAGCGGTCGCGGCCTCACATGCCAGCCCTTGCCCCCAGTACGGCTTTGCCAGTCGCCAGCCGATTTCCACGCAGGGCATAAATGGCAAGGCGACGCGCGGGATATTCAGGCCGGCCATGCCGATAAATTCACCGCTATTGCGCAACTCCAGCGCCCAAAAGCCCCAGCCATGTTCTTGCAAACGTTCGCGAAATAATGAGATATACGCTTCACTTTCGCTAGGACTGAGCAATGCTGGAAAATAACGCATCACGTCTGGATCGGCACTCATCGCCGCAAAGGCGGGCAAATCGCTAGCGCGCCAATCGCGCAAAATCAGCCGCTCGGTCGTGAGCGTCACCACGGGCTGGCTCACCTCAAGCCCCTGCGGATTTGTCGCTTGGGGGATTGTCGCTGGCGGCGCTGCCCTCAAGCGCAGCTTGGCGCGCGGCCTCACGCGCGGCTAGGTCAGCCGCGCGGGCCGCTTTGCCTCGCTGCACACTACGCCGCAAAGCCAAAATACCCCAGGTAGGTAATACCGCCAAGAATATGAAATAAAAGAGCCCGACGGTAATACTCCCCGCCCCGAGCGACATCATAATCACAACAAACAAATACCCAATCAAAACGATATACATCGCTTACCCCAAAACAAAAGGCTCCTAAGGAGCCTTTGAAGATGTTGATGATACTTCACAATGAATACCAAGCTAAGCTCAATAGGCTAGCGAACCAGCGCAGTTGGGGATTCACACGGAGCGCAGACACGGGAATGGACATGACGTCCATGAGGATGTCGAGCACCGGCTGAACCCAAATGCAAAGGCGCAGCAGCCCAGTGAGTTTAGCGGCGTTTGTCGTGTTCGATCAGGGCATACGCCGAATGATTGTGAATCGACTCAAAGTTTTCCGCCTCCAGCACGTAGGCCACAATCCGCGGCTCGGCATTCAGGCTGGCGGCCACGTCGCGCACCATGTCTTCCACAAACTTCGGATTATCATACGCGCGCTCGGTCACGTATTTTTCATCGGTGCGTTTGAGCAAGCTAAATAGCTCGCACGAGGCTTGCTGCTCAACCAGGGTTACGATCTCTTCGATCCAGATATGCTCGCCCAGCACCGCATCCACAGTGACATGCGAGCGCTGATTGTGCGCGCCATAGGCCGAGATTTTTTTCGAACATGGGCACAGGCTGGTTACCGGCACCAGCACTTTCAGGCGCTGGGTAAAGACGCCATTGTTCAGCTCACCAATCAGGGCGACTTCATAATCCATCAGGCTTTGCACGCCAGACACCGGCGCGGTTTTGTTGATGAAGAACGGGAAACGCATTTCCAGATAGCCTGAATCGGCCTCTAACTTGTCGCACATCTCGCGCACCATGTCTTCCAGCGCCTCCACCGAGATTTCTTTTTCGCGGCTATTGAGGATTTCCAGAAAGCGCGACATGTGGGTGCCTTTGAAATGCTGCGGCAAATACACATACATATCAAAGGTGGCCACCGTGTGCTGGACGCCATCGGCCCGGTCTGCGACCTTGATCGGGTGACGGATCGATTTCACGCCCACTTTATTGATGGCGATGTTGCGCACATCGGGGCTGCTTTGCACGTCGGCAATCGTTGCGCTCATGAGGATCTCTCAATGTGTATTCAGGGTGAAATTATATCAGAGGCCAATACCCGATTAAACCACTCGGGTATTGCATTTTTCAATGGGCCTGATTGCCAGAGGATATGCGCGGGTTTATTTGGGCTGACCAAAGGCCTGCAAGATCTGGGCAATCACCTTGCTGCTGGTGGCGAGCAAAGTCTCGATTTGCGGCCCCAACAGGGGCAAAGAATAATATAAGGCCGCAAAGCCAATTCCCAAGGTGAGCGGAAAACCAATCGCAAAAACGTTTAGCTGCGGTGCGGCCTTGGTCATTACCCCGATGGCCAGATTGGTAATCAGCAACACGGCCAGCACCGGCAAAGACAGCAAGACCCCGGTGCGAAAAATCACCCCGCCATACAGCGCCAAAAGCTCAAAACCCCGCGCATTCAATTGCACCTGCCCCACCGGCAGCTGGATCAGGCTTTCCAGCAAGATGCGCAGCATCAGCAAATGGCCGTTCACCGCCAGAAACATCAACAGCATTAATAGACTTAAGAGCTGCGCCACCGCCAGCGTATTGCTGGCATTTTGCGGATCGTAAAATGAGGCAAAACCCAAGCCCATCTGCAAACCAGCCAGATGCCCGGCCATTTCCACCGCGGTAAAGGTCAGCCGCATCACAAAGCCCATCGCTACCCCAACCAGCAGCTCGCGCATGGCAATCAGCATGCCATCGGGCGAGACCACCGGCACACTGGGCATAGGCGGCAGCGCCGGCGCCACCACAATGGCCAGCGCAATCGCCAAGGGCACCCGCACGCGGATAGGAATACGGCGGCTAGAGAAAAACGGATCGGCCAGCATCAGGCCGAGAATGCGCAAAAATGGCCACCAGAATAGCGCCAGCCAGAGCTCGATTTGCGCCTGTGTAACAACCCACATTTAGCCAATCACTTGCGGAATGCTCTGATACAGACGGATGGTGTAATCCATGATCAGCTCCAGCATCCATGGTCCGGCCAGCACCAGCACCACAAAAGCCACCAGCAGCTTAGGGATAAACGACAGCGTGGCCTCATTGATCTGGGTGGCGGCCTGAAAAATACTCACCAGCAAACCCAGCACCAGCGTGGCCAGCAATACCGGTCCACACAACAGCACCATGACTTCCATGGCTTTTTGCAACAGGGTGACGACCATTTCCGGGCTCATGCGCTAGCCTCCCACGTAAAAGCTTTGCACCAGCGAGCCCATCAGCAGTGTCCAGCCATCAACCAGCACAAACAACATCAGCTTGAAGGGCAAGGAAATCATCACAGGCGAAACCATCATCATCCCCATCCCCATCAAGATACTGGCCACCACCAGATCAATAATCAGGAAAGGAATAATCACCATAAACCCAATCTGGAACGCGGTTTTCAGCTCACTGGTCACAAAAGCCGGCACCAGCACCCGCAAGCTCACATCTTCCGGCCCTTGCGGCGCTTTGGCCCCCGACACCTCGATAAAGAAGGCCAGATCTTTTTGCCGGGTTTGCTTGAGCATAAAGTCTTTGAGCGGCACCGCGCCTTTATCCAGGGCTTCGTTAAAACTGATCTGGTTGGCACTATAAGGCTGATAAGCCGTGGTGTAGATTTTGTCGAACACCGGCGACATCACAAAAAAAGTCAGGAATAAAGACAGCCCCACAATCACCTGATTGGGCGGGCTTTGCATGGTGCCCAGCGCTTGGCGCAGCAGCGATAACACGATCACAATGCGGGTAAAGGCGGTCATCATCAGCAAGATGGCCGGAATAAACCCCAGCGCGGTCATAAACAGCAGGGTTTGAATCGGCAGCGAATAAGCCGTCCCGCCCGCGGTTTGCGTTGAAGTCATAAAGGGTATACCCGCCGACTCGTTCGCCAACAAGGCGGGAGACAATATACCCAGCAGTAGTATTAGTAATAAACGAGCACGATCAGCGCGCATCAGAGCCTCCATCCGACTGGGCATTCATGCCGCGCTTGGCCAGTGCTGCCTGCAGCCACTGGGCAAAAGCCGGCGCCACCGGCGTTGCGGCGGGCAATTCTGGTGGCTCGCTCAGCGTGTGCAGTAGGTTGATTTGCTGGCTAGTCACGCCCAGCACCAGCCACTGGCCATCCACCTGCACCACTACTACCCGCTCACGTGGGCCGACCATCACGCCAGACACAACTTTCAGTGGCCCCTGCAAACCTTGTGGCAAGAGGGAGAATCGGCGCACCAGCCACGCCGCCCCCACAATCAGCAACAGAATAAAGCCCAGCGCCAGCATCACCTGCAGCAAAGAGCCAACGCCACTCGGCGAGCTGCTGGCTAAGGCAGGGCCGCTGGCGGCGGCCCAAACGGACAACGGCAGCCCGCTAAGGCTGCCGCTCACTAAAATTGGCAAAATACGCATCGGTTTATTTATGCAGGCGGCGAATCCGCTCGGCTGGAGTAATGATATCGGTGAGGCGGATACCGAATTTTTCATTCACCACCACCACCTCGCCCTGGGCAATCAGACAGCCATTCACCAACACATCCATCGGCTCACCCGCCAAGCCATCAAGCTCAACCACCGAGCCCTGTGCCAGCTGCAATAGATTGCGGATCGCGATTTTAGTGCGGCCCAGCTCAACCGTAAGCGCCACCGGAATATCGAGAATCATATCGATATTATTCGGGGCCCCGGCCGGGACGGCGTTAGCGTCAAACGATTGGAAAATATTGGCCGGCTGGGCATCGCTGCCGCCGCTGGTGGCGCCGCTGCTATCGGCAACTTCTTGCTCTGCCAGCGCTGCCGCCCAGTCATCCATGATGTCTTCTGGATTTTCTTCTGCTGGATTGTTTTCGTCAGCCATGGCCTTCCTCGTGCGATTCGTCTTCCTGCCCGCTCAGTGATTCGGCTGTACTCATCAGCTTTTGCACTTTCAGGGCGTATTGCTTGTGAAGAATACCATAGGTGCACTCCAGCACGGGCACACTGTCCACGGTGGCGGTAATGATTTCGGGGATATCCAACGGAATAACATCGCCGGTTTTCAAACTCAGGATGTCGCCGAGGGTGATTTTGGTTTCCCCCAGCGTGGCTACCAGATCAACCTCAGCATGCTGCACCTGCTTGCGCATCAGATTGGTCCAGCGATTGTCAGCCTCGATCCGGTCGGCCTGCATACTGCTGTAGAGCAAATCGCGAATCGGCTCCAGCATCGAATACGGGAAGCACACGTGGAAGTCACCACCGCCCGCGCCCAGCTCGATTTTGAAGGTATATGCCACCACCACCTCGGTGGGGGTCGCAATATTGGCAAACTGGGTATTCATCTCCGAGCGCACATAGGCAAACTCGCACTCGAATACCGGCTGCCAAGCCTTCTGGAACTCTTCAAACACCACATCCAGCAGTCGCTGAATAATGCGCTGCTCGGTTGGCGTGAAGTCACGCCCTTCCACCCGCACATGGTAGCGGCCATCCGAGCCGAACAGATTGTCGACCACCAGAAACACGAAATCAGGATCAAAAATAAACAGACCCGTGCCGCGCAGCGGCTTCATATGGATCATGTTCAGATTGGTGGGCACCACCAGATTGCGGATAAATTCGCTGTATTTCTGTACCCGCACCGGGCCGACGCTAATCTCGGCATTGCGGCGCATGAAATTAAACAAGGCAATGCGCAAATTACGGGCAAAACGCTCGTTGATGATCTCGAGCGTCGGCATCCGGCCACGAACGATCCGTTCCTGACGGCCAATGTCGTAGTCACGGACCGCATGCGGGTCGATTTCCTCTTCGACCTCGTCCTGCTCGCCCGTTACCCCCCGCAGCAGCGCGTCGACTTCTTCCTGGGAAAGAATATCGTCAGCCATGTTTTCGCTCTATCTGCCTTTGCTTAACTACTTATCGAGCTCTTATCAATTTTCTTGATAAAAGAACTGCGTGAAGTTCACGCTCAACACCCCTTCATCCTTGGCTTCCGCCTCCAGAATGACGTTCAGTTGCTCGCGAATTTCGCGGGCGAGGTCTTCCTGCCCCTTCGCGGTTTTGATTTCTTCCAAGTTTTTCGACCGCAACAAACGACCCACGGTATCAAGCACCTTGGGCTGGAAATCTTTCAGGCGCTGCTTGTCGGCCTCTTCGGCCAGCTCAACCATGATTTGCACTTGCAGTACGGCGCCCGTATCACCCGCCAGATTGACGGTAAAGGGCTGATCTTGCAGCTTGTCAAACACCGGGGCGTGATGCCCTTCTTTTTCCTTCTCTTTTTTCTTTTTCTCTTTTTCTTTCTTTTCTGCCTCAGCGGCCGCGTTAGCTTCGGCCACCGCTTCATCGGCATGCCCTTCGGCCGGCGTGCGCAGGATGAAGAAGGCCAGCAATCCACCCACGACCAGAATCAACACCAACAGGGCGATCACGATGATCAGCAGGATGTTTTTCTTGGGCTTTGGCGCGGCATCCGCAGGCGCTGCTGCTTTGGCGTCAGACATAGATTACTGCCTCATGAAGCAAAAGGATGAAACTGGTCGTTTGGTCGAATGCAAAAATACCCCAGCGATGCTGAGGCATTTTCGACCACTACTGCAAAAGATACTATAAAACAAGCGCTAAGCAAGCATTTTTCAGGTAACACATTGCAAAACTAGACAAATAGACTCACTCGCGTACTGCCGCCCGGCACCCGTACATCGCTTAAATTAATCACCCGATCAAGCACTTGGCTGCCATTCGCGGCGTCCAGCTGACCATAAGGCAGCGCAGGCTGGCCAGATGACTGCCGTTGCTGGCTTTGCTGCTGGGCAAAAGCGTTTTGTTGTTGCTGCTGTAAAGATTCCGAAGCCACCTGCACGTTATTGAGCACAATCCCCTGATCGGCGAGCAGCGCCGTCAGCTTCGGTGTGGCCGCCGCCAAAGCCTCACGTACGGCGGCTTGCTGCGAAGTAAACACCACGCTCGCCTGCTCGCCCCCCAGATTCAGCTGCACTTCCATCGGCCCCAGATTCGGCGGATTAAGCTGCATTTGAATCTGCTGTTCTTGCTTGCCCAGCATCAGGCTCACCCGCTGCGCCACCGCATCGCCCCAGCGCGGATCATTCACCGGCGTAGCCACATAATGGCTAGGCACTGGCGTAGCGGTGTTATGGCTCGCCGCTTGCAGATGCTGCGGATTGGCATTCACCGGCGCGGGCGCGGCCTGCAGCGCGGTTTGCAATTGCTGGCCAAACTCGCCCAAACCAGCTGGGTCCCCTTTTGCCGCAGCCCCGTTTAGCGGCAATCCATTGCCCGCCTCAACGGCAATCTTTGCCGCTGCATCACCTTGCTGCGGGCGTTGATTTTGGCCATTGAGTAAGCCATTGACTGCCGCATTCAGGCTAGGTTCCTCAGTCTGCGCGGCTTCAGGGTTGGCGGGCAAACCATTTGCGCCCAACAGATTCAATGCGCCAGCTTCGCCAGCCAGATCATTGGCAGCCTCAGCTTGAGTCGCCGGATTGAGCTGTGGCAGGTTTTTATTCAGCGCGTGCAAATTGGCCGCGGCCAGCAAGGCGGCCACATTCGGATCCACCACCGTATTGGCCGCTGCAACCGCTTGCTCAGCGGGGCTTGGCTCATTGGCTGCGACTTGATTGGCCGCTTTATCCGCCGGCTTGGTCGCCTGGTTTTCTACCGGTTTGGGCTCGGTTTTAGTTGCAGTCTCGGCCGCTGATTTTTCACGGCTTTCGTTGGCTTGCGGCTCGCGCTGCTTGCCCAGCTCGTTACGTAATTGCGCGCCAAATTCCACCGCGCCGGCCTTGCCGTTATCGCGCGTGGTTTTGCCACCGGTATTGCTCGGTGTAGCGGTGAGCGCTGAAATGGTGTTTGAGGTATTTGCCGCCATGATCGGACACCACAAAAAAGAGTCAGCCCCCTTCAAGCAAAGTTGATGCCAAGCTCGAAATCAGCCCTCAGTGATACACTGCCGGCATGGCAGAAGATTCAGATCTCGAACGCACCGAACCGGCGTCCCAGCGGCGGCTGGATGAAGCCCGCAAAAAGGGCCAGGTGCCGCGCTCGCACGAACTCACCACCTTTGCCACCTTGCTGGTGGGCTTGGTGGCGATCATCTTTACCGGGCCGGATCTTTATGCGGCCATGAAAGAAATCATGGTCACAGCGCTGAGTTTTCAGCGCCAGCAGCTGATTAGCACCGCGGCGATGGGAGAAATGTTGTTTGCCCTGGGCAAAATCGCCATCATCGCCTTGCTACCGATTTTTGGCGCGGTGGTACTGGTCACCATTCTGACCCCCATGCTGATCGGGGGCTGGCTATTTAGCGGCGAGGCACTCACACCCAATTTTGGCCGCCTCAACCCCATGAGCGGGATTGGCCGGATGTTTTCGCCGCGCACCATCGTCGAAACCATCAAAACCATTCTTAAATCTGCACTGATCGGTGGCGTTGCCGCGTGGCTGATGTGGCAAGAGCGCGCCGATTTTATCCAGCTCCTGGTCATGCCCGCCGACTCGGGCTTTGGCATGCTCTGGCAGATGACCCGCCACACACTGCTGCTGGTGATCGCGGCCATGGCGGTGATTGTGTTGATTGATGTGCCTTATCAGCTTTGGGATTACTACAAAGGCCTGCGGATGACCAAAGAAGAAGTGCGGCAGGAACACAAAGAAGCCGAGGGTGATCCGCACGTGAAAGCGCGGATTCGCCAGTTACAGCGTGAAGCGGCGCGCAAACGGATGATGGCCGAGATTCCGAAAGCCAATGTGGTGGTCACCAACCCAACTCACTATGCGGTGGCCATCCGCTACGACAGCAAAATGCGTGCGCCCATCGTGGTGGCCAAAGGCGCTTTTCTACTCGCTGAGCGCATTATCGAAATCGCCAAAGACAATAAAGTGGCCGTGTTGCGTACGCCACCTTTTGCGCGCGCGCTGTATCATCATGCCGACTTGGGCGAAGAAATTCCCAGCGCGCTGTATACTGCCACCGCAGAGGTGCTGGCCTACATTTACCAGCTGGATCTCTACCGGCGCGAGGGCGGCTTTGAGCCGGTACTGAATACCGACTTGCCCGTACCACCCGAGCTAGACCCCGAAAATGAAAACCAGGGTATATCGCCCTAAGCTATATTCAATAAGGCGCAGCAAGCCATACAGGTAGCCCGTATTAGAAATGCAGTCCATTAACCTGACTCGTTTGGCCGCACCCGCGCTGGTGCTCATGGTGCTCGGCATGATGATTCTGCCGTTGCCGCCGCTGCTGCTCGATTTCTTTTTCACTTTCAATATTGCGCTGTCGGTCATTGTGCTGATGGTGAGCATGTATACGCACAAGCCGCTGGAATTCTCCAGCTTCCCCACCGTGCTACTGGTCACCACGCTGCTGCGGCTATCGCTGAATGTAGCCTCGACCAAGCTGGTGCTCACCGAGGGCCACGCTGGCGGGGACGCGGCCGGTAAAGTCATCGAAGCCTTTGGCCATGTGCTGATTGGCGATAATGTCGCAGTCGGGATCGTGGCTTTTATTATTCTGACCATCATTAACTTTGTGGTGATCACCAAAGGTGCCGGCCGGATTGCCGAGGTGTCGGCGCGCTTTACGCTGGATGCGATGCCCGGCAAACAGATGGCGATCGACGCCGATCTGAATGCCGGTCTGATTGGCGAAGAAGAAGCCCGCCGCCGCCGCACCGAAATTTCCGATGAAGCGAATTTCTTCGGCTCGATGGATGGTGCGAGTAAATTCGTCCGCGGCGATGCGATCGCCGGCATTCTGGTGATGGTAATCAATCTGGTGGGCGGGATGCTGGTCGGCATGCTGCAACACGATCTGCCTTTTGCTGAAGCCGCCCGTACCTACACCATGCTGACCATTGGTGATGGCTTGGTGGCGCAAGTGCCTGCACTGGTGATTTCAGTCGCCGCCGGCATCGTGGTGTCGCGGGTGGGCACCGAGCAAGATCTGTCGCAACAGATGCTCAACCAGCTGTTTGCCCGCTCGCAGGTGCTGTATGTCACGGCGGGGGTGCTGGCGGTTTTGGGCATCATTCCTGGCATGCCCCATTTCGCCTTTCTGCTGATGGCCGTCCTGGCCGGCAGCCTGGCCTGGTGGGCTGACCAGCAAAAACAGAAAGACCTCCTCGCGGCCAGCGGCGGCGGTGGAGGTGGCGCGCCTGCGCCTGGCACTGCCCCCGCCTCACCGGCCGAAGCGCCGCTACAGGAAGTCAGCTGGGCGGATGTGCAAGCCGTTGACCCGGTCGGGCTGGAAGTAGGCTACCGGCTTATTCCGCTGGTGGATCGCAATCAGGATGGCGAATTGCTGCGCCGCATACGCGGCATCCGCAAAAAAATCGCGCAAGAGCTGGGCTTTTTGGTGCCGGCCGTCCATATCCGCGACAACCTTGAGCTGCGACCCAATCAATACCGCATTCAGCTCAAAGGCGTCGACGTGGGGTTGGGCGAAGCGTTTGTTGGCCAGTGGCTGGCCATCAATCCGGGTAATGCCGCCGGCAATTTGCCCGGCACCGCTACCACCGATCCAACCTTTGGCCTACCCGCCATCTGGGTAGATAGCAGTTATCGCGATCAGGCCCAAGCCATGGGCTACACCGTGGTCGATGCCTCCACCGTGGTTGGCACACACATCTCGAATATTCTGCAATCCCACGCCGCCGAGCTACTCGGGCGCGAAGAAGTTCAAGCCCTACTCGATCATTTCAGCAAAGAATCGCCCAAGCTGGTGGAAGAGCTGGTACCTAAAGTGGTGGCGATTGGTACGCTGCAAAAAGTGCTGCAAAACCTGCTGGAAGATGGGCTGCATATCCGCGATATGCGCACCATTCTGGAAACACTGGGCGAGTCAGTCGCCCGCACCCAAGATCTGGACGAGCTCACCTCAATGGTCCGGGTGGCGCTGGGCCGCGCCATCGTGCATCAGCTTTTCCCGGGTGAAAACGAGCTACAAGTGGTGGCATTAGAGCCCCAACTAGAAAATATCCTGCTCTCGGCCGCCAGCGGCCGCTCGCCAGGGGGGCTGGAGCCGGGGCTGGCCGAGCGCCTACTACAGCAAGCGGCGCAACTCTCCGAGCAGCTAGAAATGCAAGGTATCAATCCGGTGATCATCACGCCGGCCCAGTTGCGGCCGATGCTTTCGCGCTTTTTAAAGCGCTCAATCCCGAATTTACGGGTGATTGCGCACACCGAAATCCCCGAATCGAAGACCTTGCGCATCATTGGCGTGCTGGGTGCCAATGGCTAAGCGCCGGCTAAGACGCTGTTTTACTGCTGAATTCTTGCAACATTCAGCCGTAAAACTGACGCGACCACCGCAGATCAATTGTGCAGTTGCGCGGCAACAGCGATAATCTGCCGCTATGGTCGTCAAAAAATTCTTCGGTGCCACCACCCGCGAAGCCCTACGCCAAGTTCGTGATGAACTGGGTCCGGACGCGCTTATCCTGTCCAACCGGCAAGTGGCCGGCGGCGGGATCGAAATCATGGCCGTCGCCGATGCCGATGTTGCCGCGCTCACCAATGTACAAACGGTCAGCGCACCGCCTAAGCCCAGCCCGCGTGCAGCGCAAAATGGCGCCCGCCTGATGAGTAGTGCGCAAACGGAAGCACCACGCCCAGGCATTGCCAAAGCGCTGGCCCGCTCGTACGCCATCCCTGACGACGAAACGCCGGAAGAACTGGACGACAGCCCGTACGAGCCGCCCTCGGTGCTGCGCAGCAATCGCCAACCGCGCCTTGACTCGGTCGAGTCGCGCCCAGAGCCACATCTCAGCACCCGCAGCGAGGCCCAACCGAGCTCACGTACTGAGCCAGCGGCGCGGCAGGAAGTGCCCTTTACCGAATTTGCCACCCAGCGCAGTGAGCGCGCAGTACCGCCAGCGCCAGAACGCCCGACGGCCACCGCTGCGCGCCCAGCCCCACCGCCACGGCGCCCGGCGGCCGAGCCGAGCAAACCGCTGCCCGTATTTAGTTTTGAAGACGAACCGGCAGCGCCCCAAAACAACATCGACCAAGAGGCCATGCAGGATATCGCGCGCGAAATCCGCATGTTGCGTGGCCTACTGGAAAGCCAGATGGCCGGCATGGCCTGGGGCGAGCTGAGCAAGCACGCGCCGGAAAAACTCGAAATCCTGCGCCTCTTACTCGGCGCGGGTTTTTGCGCCGCCCTCTCGCGGCAATTGATTGACAAAATGCCGGCGGGCATGAGCCTGGATACCGGCATCAAATGGGTGAAAGCCGCGCTGGCACATAATCTGCCAGCCACCGGGCCGAATGACGATCTGGTTGCGCGCGGCGGGGTGTATGCCCTGATTGGCCCAACTGGCGTCGGCAAAACCACCACAGTGGCCAAACTGGCGGCGCGCGCGGCACTCACCTACGGGCCGCAAGCCGTGGCCCTACTCACCACCGATAGCTATCGGATCGGGGCGCATGATCAGCTGCGCATTTATGGCCGTATTCTGGGCGTGCCGGTGCATGAGGTCAAAGACGAAACCGATCTGCAACTGACCTTGGGCGAGCTTTCCGAGCGGCACTTGGTGCTGATTGATACAGTCGGGATGGGCCAGCGCGACCAACGCATTGGGGAGCAATTGGCCATGCTGGGGCACGACAATGTCGGCACCATCTTGCTCTTGGCGGCCAATGCCCATGCTGGCACGCTGGATGATGTTGCGCGGCGCTATCGCAACCATCATTTGCTGGGCTGCATTCTGACCAAGCTGGATGAAACCGTGGCGCTGGGCGGAAGCCTAGATGTGGCAATTCGCCATCGCCTGCCGCTGCAGTTTGTGACCAATGGCCAGCGCGTACCGGAAGACCTGCACCGCGCCAATCTCAGCTACCTGCTCGACCGGGCTTTTAAAACCCAGCAGGACAATAGCGTGTTTCAGCTGCAACGGGATGAATACCCGCTCTTTATGAGCACGCAAGATACCCCCACCGATTTCACCCTGAATCTGGGAGCGGGCCGTGCCTAAACGCTGGCAAGATCAGGCCGCCGGGCTCCGGCAACTGGTCAACCCGGTGAGCTGCCGTAGCATCAGCCTGTGTGGCGGGCGCGGCGACGCCGGTACCACCACGCTGGTCATTCATCTGGCCGCCGCGCTGGCCGAACGCCAGCGTGAAGTGATGATTCTGGATGAATTTAGCGGCGCACAAAACGTCGCCAACCGCCTGCATCTGCAGCAGGGTTTTACCCTTGAACATGTCTTGCGCCGTGAGGCCACACTGGCAGATTGCCTGATCGATACGCCGCTGAATGCCCAGCTTTTACCGCTGGCCAGCCGCCCACACAGCATGAGCCAGCTCAACGAAGCCGAGCAAAGCTGGCTGGCGGCCGAGTTTGAAGCGCTGACCGAGCATGTGGATTATCTGCTGCTCGATACCCGCCCAGCCGGTGGTAGCGGCATGCCGAGTCTGAGCCTTGCGGCCGACGATGTGGTGATTGTGCTCTCGGATCGAGCCGAATCCCTCACCGACGCCTATGCCGCCATCAAACAGCTGGCGCTCGATTACGCGCGGCGCGATTTTCGGGTGCTGGTAAATCGGGTGGATAATCTCACCGAAGCCATGGCGCTGTTTGAGCGCTTGCGCAGTGTATGCCAGCAGTTCCTAGGCAGCCTGCAGCTCAAACTGATCGGCTTTGTGCCGGAAGACGCCAAACTCAACCGCGCCATGCGTTTAGGCCGCAGCGTGCTGGAGGCCTACCCCGATACCGAGGCCAGTATTGCTCTGCGACAATTGGCAGATGTGATCTTGCGCTGGATCCCCCCCACTACCATCAATGCCAGCCCGGGTCATTTTGTGCACCGACTGGTGGAATCATCGCGCTTGCTCAGCGAAAGGCTGCAACATGGCTAAGCCCAGCGCAGCCGACACGACCATTGCCGAGTCATTGCAGCTGCGCGCCGGGGGCTACGCCATCAGCGGCGAGCTCACTTTACACAGCACCAGCCGGCTATGGCCTGCCTGCCGTGCTATCGATTGGCAGGGCCAAACCCTTGATTTAGCCGCCGTCACTCGCGTGGATGGCGCCGGCGCCGCTTTGCTATTTGAGTTAAGCCAAGCGGGCGCCCAACTGCAGCATCTCTCAGCCGATGGCCAGCGCCTCTTACAGGCGCTCAATCCCAGCCAGCCACTACACATCCCCGCTCCAGCCGGCGAACTACCGCTGATCAGCCGCCTTGGCCGCGCCAGTAGCCTCTGGCTCAATGATCTGGCCGAGCAAATCAGTTTTATTGGCGAAGCCGCCGCCGCCTTCGCCCTCACCTTGCGTCGCCCACAGTTATTGCGCCGTGCCGAGCTGTGGCGCCAGTGCGAGCAGGTGGGTGCCAATGCCCTGCCCATCATCAGCCTGATTGCGTTTTTGCTCGGGATTATTCTGGCGTTTCAATCGGCGATACCGATGCGGCAATTCGGGGCGGAAGTCTTTGTCGCCAACTTACTCGGTTTATCGGTGCTGCGCGAATTGGGGCCGCTAATGACCGCGATTGTGCTCGCCGGGCGCACCGGCGCGGCGTTTGCCGCCGAAATCGGCACCATGAAGGTCAATGAAGAAATCAACGCCTTAGTCACTTTTGGCTACCGGCCCATGAATTTTCTGGTGCTACCGCGTCTGCTAGCCGGCGCGCTGATGCTGCCGCTGCTGGCGATTTGGGCCTCAGTGATTGCCCTGTTGGGTGGCGCCATCGTCTTGCAAGGGTTTGGAATTCCCTTGCCCACCTTCTGGACGCAGCTCAGCGGCCAAGTGGCCCCGCTGGATATACTTACCGGGCTGATCAAAGCGGTGGCCTTTGGTCTGGTGGTGGCCTCGGTGGGTTGCTTGCGCGGGCTGAGCACCGGCAATGGCGCCAGCGCCGTCGGTGCCTCGACCACCCGCGCAGTGGTGCAGATTTTGGTCTTGCTGGTGGTGACCGACGGCCTCTTTGCGGTGGTGTTCTACCACCTGGGATGGTAAGCATGCAGCCAGCGATTCAGGTGCGCGGATTAAGTTGTGGCTGGGGCGAGCGGCTGATTTTGCGCGAGCTGGATTTTGATATTCAAGCCGGCGAAGTGGTGACCATTCTGGGCGGCTCGGGCTGCGGCAAATCCACCCTGCTTAAACACCTGATTGGCCTCTACCCACCGCTGGCCGGCAGCATACTCATCCAGGGTAATGAGCTGGTGGGCGCAGATAATCAGGCACGCGAGCAGATACTGCGGATGATTGGTGTGATGTATCAATCCGGCGCGCTATTTGGCTCACTCTCGATTTTGGATAATATCAAGCTCCCACTCGGCAGTTTCAGCCCGCTGGATACTGCGGCCATCGATACCTTGGCGCGCCTGAAGCTGCGGCTGGTGGGGCTGGAAGAATTTGCTGATTTTTACCCGGCTGAGCTTTCGGGCGGGATGCAAAAACGCGCGGCCATCGCCCGGGCGATGGCGCTGGACCCGCAGATTTTATTTCTGGATGAGCCCTCCGCTGGCCTTGACCCGGTCACGTCAGCCGAGCTGGATCAGCTGATCCGCCGGCTAGCCGAAACGCAAGGCGTAACTATTGTGGTAGTCACCCACGAGCTGGCCAGCATTGCGGCGATTGCCGATCGGGCCATCATGCTGGATAAATCCATCCAAGGTATTCTGGCCATCGACACCCCGGCCGCACTGGCGGCAGCTAGCGATCCACGGGTGGCCCACTTTTTCCACGCTGCGCGCCCCGCCCGCGCCGGCACAGCGAGTGTGTTATGAAGCAACCGTCATATTTTCGCTTAGGATTATTCATCATCCTCGCCATTTTGCTGGGCGCAGCCCTGCTGATCGGCGTGGGCAGTGGCCGCTGGTGGCAACCGCGCAGCACGCTGGAAACCTACTTCAATGAATCGGTAAAAGGCCTCGATATTGGCTCGAAAGTGCGTTACCGCGGGGTGGCGATCGGCGAAGTCACCGCCATTACTTTTACCTACAGCCGCTATCAAGGCGAGCTGCCCGCGGCCCAGCGCCAGCAATATGTCCTGGTGGAAGCCCAGCTTGATCATGCCATTCTGGGCGAACCGGCGGCGGGCGAGAGCGCACAAGCGCAGTTAAATCGCGAAATCAGCAAAGGCTTGCGGGTTAAACTTTCGCCGCAGGGCCTTACCGGCACCAGCTATCTGGAAATCGATTACGAAAACCCGCGTGATAATCCGCCCCTGCCCATTCAGTGGAAACCCGAAAATTTATATATCCCCTCGGCCAATAGCACGGTGAATCAGCTGGTGAGCAGTGCCCAAGATCTGATGGCCAAAATGCAGCGACTGGATCTGAATGAATCCATCGGGCTCTTTAACCAGACGTTACGCACCCTCAACACCAAACTTGATCAGCTCGATACTGCTAATCTCAGCCGGCAAAGCACCCAGCTCTTACGCACCGTCAATGGCCTGCCTCTGGCGCAAATTGCCAGTGAAAGCTCGGCCCTGATTCAGGAAGTGCGCACCAGCAATCAACAGCTGGGTACGATGCTGGCTGATCCGTCTCTACAACAGGCAGCGCGACATCTGGCCAGCGCCGCCCAATCGGCTGATCGCCTACTGTCGGGGCCGGAGCTAAGCCAAACCGTGGCGCGGCTTGATGCCATTACCGCTAGGCTAGATCGCCTGAGCGGCCAGCGCGAAGGCGATGTGCAGCAAATCATCGATAATCTCAATGCCACCAGTAGCAATCTGAAAGCCCTGAGCGAACAGGCCAAACAACGCCCCAGCTCGCTGCTGTTTGATCAATATCCACCGCGTTACACGCCGCCTAAGCCATGAAAAAACTGCTTTGTTTGTTGCTGCTGTGCTGCACTGCCTGCAGCTCTACCCCACCAGAGCGGCAGGACTTTCTGCTGCAAGCTAGCCGCACCGGCAGCGCCCAAAGTGCCCGTTTTGGCGCGCTGCAAGTGCAAGAGCTGCGCGCCGCGCCGCCCTTTCGCGATAGCGCACTGGTTTATCGCGAAACCGCGCAGCGCTTTGTGGCCGACCCCTACCACGGTTTTCTTGCCCCACCGCCAGTACAGCTGAGCCAAAACCTACGCCAATGGCTGCGCAGCAGCGGTTTATTTGCCCAAGTGCTGCCCAGCGCCGGCAGCGCCGCCAGCAGCTGGCTTTTGGAGGGCGAATTGCTCGCGCTCTATATCGATGTGAGCGATCCGGCTCAGCCGGCCGCAGTGCTGGAGCTGCAATTGCAGCTGCATCGCGGCACGCAAAGCTTTAGCTACCCGCTGGCGATCCGTGAAGCACTGGCCAGCGCCGAACCTGAGGCCGCCGCCGCCGGTCTGCAGCGAGCGCTGAGCCGCGCACTGACGCAATTAGAGCAACAACTGACTTCGTCAAAAGCGGATTAGTCAGCTACACTAAAAGCCGATTTGAATTCACCCGTCTTATGTCAGCTCACCGCGCCCTCTCCCTTTATCGCAGCACCCAAAGCAGCAGCGAAGAAGATCGCGTGCAGCAGCACGCGCCCTTGGTGCGCAAAATTGCCTATCACATGATGAGCAAGCTGCCGGCCAGCGTGGAAGTGGATGATTTGATTCAAGTTGGCCTGATGGGGCTCATGGAAGCAGCGCGCAATTTTGATCCGGAAGCCGGCGTGCTGTTTGAAACCTTTGCCAGCCAGCGCATTCGGGGCGCCATGCTCGATGAGCTGCGCAACGCCGACTGGCTCCCGCGGCAAGCGCGCAAAAACATGCGCGAGATCGAAAAAGCGATTGTCGCGCTGGAACAACAGCAAGGCCGCGCGCCCACCGAGGGCGAAGTGGCACGCCAGCTGGGCATTGAGCTGGCCGATTATCAAGCCATGCTGGGCGAAGCCCGCGGCCATCAGCTGGTGCATTACGAAGATTTCGAAGAAGATGGCGATAATGATCAGCTCGATCAGTATGCTGCCGATCACAAAGCCAACCCCATCGATATTCTGAGCGACGGCCGTTTTCGCGGTCAGCTGATCGAAGCCATTGGCCTCTTGCCCGAGCGCGAAAAACTGCTGATGGCGCTGTATTACGACGAAGAGCTGAATCTAAAAGAAATCGGCGCCGTACTGGGCGTTTCCGAATCAAGGGTGTGCCAACTGCATGCGCAAGCGGTGGCCCGTTTGCGCAGCAAACTCAAAGACTGGCTGAGTTAAATGGATAAAATCAGTGTATTTGGCATCATCCTCGGCCTGACGGCCATTGTGCTTGGCCACTGGCTGGAAGGCGGGCACATTGGCTCGTTGGTGCAATTTACCGCCTTTCTGATCGTGATCGGTGGCACCACCGGAGCGGTGATGCTGCAAACCGAAATGCGCCATTTCGTCGCCGGCATCAAAATGCTGCGCTGGATTTTTATCCCCCCGAATATGGATTTTCGCAAAATCCTCGCCACCTTGATGAATTGGGGCCAGCAGGCTCGTCGCGGTGGTTTGCTCGCGCTTGAAGCCTACGTCAATAGCGAAAAAGATCCGTTTGTGAAACGCGGCCTCACCATGGTGGTGGATGGCGCCGAGCCCGATACCGTGCGCCGCGCGCTGGAGCTGGATATCGATGCCTACGAAGACCAAGCCCGCGCCGCGATCAAAATCTGGGAGTCCGCCGGCGGCTACAGCCCCACCTTCGGGATTTTGGGCGCGGTACTGGGGCTGATTCACGTGATGGAAAACCTCACCGACCCATCCAAACTGGGCGCCGGGATTGCCGTGGCCTTTGTGGCCACCATCTACGGCGTGGGAGCGGCCAACTTATTGCTGCTGCCGATCGCCAATAAGCTCAAGCATTATGTGATGCTGGAAGTGCGCCGACGTGAAATGGTGGCCGAGGGGCTGGTGACCATCGCCAATGGCGAAAATCCGCGCCTACTCGAAAACAAGCTGGCAGGTTTCCTGCACCACTAATACCCGGGCAGGTATTATTCTAAAAGCATTACCCATCAAGACTTTTAGCGCAATACCCCAGCCCCACTTACCCCACCCCTACTGCCTCGCGGCAAAGCGGCCAGCCAGCCGCTATAGTCAGCTTATCCCACCCATCGCGGGGCAAGCCATGCAGACTTTGCTGCTCCTCAGCTGGCGCTTACTCGGCTGGCTTGATCTACTATTCTTTACCCTGCTGATGGTATTGCTCGCAATGCTGCCCCAGCGCTGGCTTAGCCACCTATACCCCACATTATTTCATAGCTGGTGCCGCTGTTTTGTGCGCGCGCTGGGGGTGCAATTACGTTTGCATCAGCACTACCCCGGGCCACTGCCGGCGCAATTTATCCTGATCGCCAATCACCCCTCCGCATTGGAAGACGTCGGAATTCCGGCGCTGTTTCCAGTGCGCAGCTTGGCCAAATACGAGGTGCGCGATTGGTGGCTGGTCGGGCGAATTGCCGCCGCGGCCGGTACGCTGTTTGTGGAGCGGGAAAGCAAAGCTTCGCGCCAAGCGGCACAGCAGGCGCTGATCGCTGCGGTGCAAGCTGGGCACAATATTGCGCTCTACCCAGAAGGCGGCTGCAAAGGCCGCTGGCTGGCGCCGCGCTTTCTACACGGCGCGTTTGTCACCGCACAAGCCACTGGCGTGCCGCTGCTACCCGTATTTTTGCACCACGAGGCGCAGGCCGATTTTGAATGGGGGCCGGGCGAAACCCTGCTGCAAAAAATCTGGCGCATTAGCACTAGTCGCAACCGGGTGGTGCATTATCACGTGTTCGCCCCGATCGATCCGGCCAGCCAGCCGGATAAAGAGCTGCTCAATGCGCAGGTTTACGCGCAATACCAAGCCTGGCAAGCGCGTTTTTTGCAATAAAGCCCCTCGCCGCCGCAGCTGACACGCCCAAGACAGATAAATATGCCGCATTAGTCGCTTTTCTGCTGCAGTGCGCAGCCCAGCCGTTATAATCGCGAAAGCGTTTGTCCATCAGCCCCACACCATGCCCCTGTTTCGCAAGAAAAACGTCCCCAATGTCTCGACCCGGCCGGCCCTGCCTGCGCCCGTGGCCAATTTACTGCGCGAGTCTTGGTGGCTGCTGCTAGTGGTACTGCTGGGCTTTGTTTTGCTCGCCCTCACCAGCTACCACCGCTCGGATCCGGGCTGGTCACACAGCGCCACCGAGGCCATGATCCACAATCGCGGCGGCGCGTTTGGCGCCTGGCTAGCCGATGTGTTGCTCTATACCTTCGGCGTCTCAGCTTGGTGGTGGACGCTCTTTCTGGTGGCAGCGATCTTATGGGGCTACCGACGGATTGACCGAGTCACCGAGTCATCACGCCCGGTGGTCTTGCTGGCCTGCATTGGCTTTGTGTTTATTCTACTCTCCAGCAGCAGCCTGGAAGCGCTGCGCCTGCATAGCCTCACACTGGAGTTACCGCACAAACCGGGCGGCATTCTGGGGCTTAGCTTGGGCGGCTGGCTGATGGCGAATTTTGGCTTTAGTGGCGCCACCATGCTGCTGTTCGCCAGCTTTGGGCTGGGCGTATCGCTATTTACCGGGCTCTCATGGCTTAATCTTATGGAAAACCTCGGTGCAGCCATCGAATGGGCTGCGCTGAAAGTGGCCGATGGCATCCAAGCCGCCCACGACCGCCGGATCGGTCGCATGACCAAGCGCGCCCGTGAAGAGCAAGTGCAAGCCGCGAAAAAGAAACAAGATGACAAAGCCCCGCTGATTATTGCCCAAGCCCCGGCCGAAGTGCCGGTGGCGAAAAAACTCGAACGCGAAAAGAAAGAACAAGAAAAGCTGCAGGCCGAACAAGCCCGGCAGGCGGCGCAGCCAATGCTCTTTGCCGAAGATGAGCTGCCGCCACCGCCACCACCCGCCCCACGCAAAGTCGTACAACCTATCGTCAGCGAAGGTGATTTACCCGCTTTAAGCCTGCTCACCCCGGCGCCCCAAGCACAGGAAACCATTAGCAAGGAAACGCTGGAATTCACTTCCCAGCTGATCGAGCGCAAGCTGGCGGACTTCAATGTCGAAGTCAAAGTCGTCGCGGCCTACCCGGGTCCGGTGATTACCCGCTATGAAATCGAGCCGGCGGTAGGGGTGAAAGGCGCGCAGATTGTGAATCTGATGAAAGACCTAGCCCGTGCATTGGGGCTGGTGTCGATTCGCGTGGTGGAGACCATTCCGGGCAAAACCTATATGGGGCTGGAATTACCCAACCCGACCCGGCAAATGATCCGGCTAGCCGAAATTATGTCCAGCGAGCCTTATCAGGCCTCCAATAGCAAATTGACCCTGGTACTGGGTAAAGACATCACCGGCAAACCGATTGTGACTGATCTGGCCAAAGCACCGCATATGCTGGTGGCCGGTACCACTGGTTCGGGTAAATCGGTGGGCGTGAATGCGATGATTCTGTCGCTGGTCTACAAAGCCACGCCCGAAGATGTGCGCTTTATCATGATCGACCCGAAAATGCTGGAGCTGTCGATTTACGACGGCATTCCGCATTTGCTGGCGCCGGTGGTCACCGATATGAAGTTGGCGGCCAACGCCTTGAATTGGTGCGTGGCCGAGATGGAAAAACGCTACCGGCTAATGAGCGCGCTGGGCGTACGCAATATTTCCGGTTACAACCAGAAAGTGCGCGACGCCGCCAAGTCCGGTCAGAAACTCACCAATCCGTTCACGCTTACGCCAGATAATCCCGAGCCGCTGGAGCACCTGCCGTTTATCGTGGTGGTGGTTGATGAATTTGCCGACTTGATGATGGTAGCGGGCAAGAAAATCGAAGAGCTGATCGCGCGGCTGGCGCAAAAAGCCCGCGCCGCCGGTATTCACCTGATCCTGGCCACCCAGCGCCCGTCGGTGGATGTGATTACCGGCCTGATTAAGGCCAATATCCCGACCCGACTGGCGTTTCAGGTCTCGAGTAAAGTCGACAGCCGTACGATTCTCGACCAGATGGGCGCTGAGGCGCTGCTGGGACAAGGGGATATGCTGTTTCTGCCACCGGGTAGCGGTTACCCCTTGCGGGTACATGGCGCCTTTGTGGCCGATGATGAAGTGCATCGCGTGGTGGATGCCCTCAAAGCGCTGGGCGAGCCCGACTATATCGAAGGCATTTTAAATGGCGGTTTTGAGGCTGAAGCTGCGGGCAATGCGCCGTGGGCGACCGACGGCGGCAGCGCTGGCGACGAGAGCGACCCGCTGTATGACGAAGCCGTCGCCTTTGTGCTGAAAAGTCGCCGTGCGTCGATTTCCTCGGTGCAAAGACAACTCAGAATCGGGTATAATCGCGCCGCGCGTCTGATCGAACAGATGGAAAGCGCCGGCCTGGTTAGCGCGATGGAAAGTAACGGCAACCGGACTGTACTGGCGCCAGCCAGTGAATAACAAATCATTGAAAAGACTGATCTTCCTTGATTTGTCAGCCCTCCAATGACAGGCGGCTACACCTTTCGGGATGGGCAAAACGGCCAGCTGTACCACACGACCCCCGCCGCAGGCGTGGCTGGAATGTGGCAATCTGGCACACTTATTCCGACTAACCCAGCAAATCGCAATTCGGGCTTGAGCTCGAGGTGCTTTTTGTGATATAAACGTGGACTTTTCCAGTTCCGACGTTAGGACAAGAATCATGGCACGAGTATGCAAAGTCACCGGCAAAGGCCCGATGACCGGGAATAACGTTTCCCACGCCAACAACAAAACTAAACGCCGCTTCCTCCCGAACCTGCAATCTCGCCGTTTCTGGGTTGAAAGCGAAAACCGCTTCATCCGTCTGCGTGTTTCTAACGCTGCACTGCGCCTGATCGACAAGAACGGCATCGATGCAGTTTTGGCTGACCTGCGCGCGCGCGGCGAACTCTAATTCTGAGGTAATTTGAACATGCGCGATAAGATCAAGCTCGAATCTTCTGCTGGTACCGGTCACTTCTACACGACCACTAAAAACAAACGTACCATGCCAGAAAAGATGGAAATCAAAAAATTCGATCCAGTTGCTCGCAAGCACGTGATCTACAAGGAAACCAAACTGAAATAATTTCAGTGCTGGTGACCATACTCGAAACCCTGCCTCGGCAGGGTTTTAGTTTTTGTAGCGCTGCTTTTGCTCAGCAAAATAAAAGGGGTATCGCCTTGCAGGCCATACCCCTTCTTTCTTTCCAGGCTATACCCTAGGCTTCAAGCTGCCAGATGGTTTTGAGCGTGGCGCATAATTTATGCATCATCGGGTCGGTCGCCCGATCACCGGAATAAATAAACTGCAGCGGCGCCCGCGTGACAATCTCGCCACCGCGCCACAACACAATCGAGCCATCGGCCGCATAGCGCTGGGCGGTTCGCTCGGCCAAAATCGCCACCCCCACGCCGGCTTTGATCAATTCCAGCAAGGTCGCTTCTTCATCAAACTCGCCGACGACTTTAGGCGCGATGTTCTGACTACGCCACAGTTCCTGCGAAATATCCGCCAGACTCGTAAATTGCGACAGCCCCAACCACGGAGCAGCCGCGAGTGCTGACCAGTCGGCTTCCTGCAATTGGCTAGCCATGCTGGGCGGAATCGCGATACAAAAACCGATTTCGCTCAGCGGCAGCGTCATCACATTTTGATAAGGATTGCGCCCAAGATAAAACCCCGCATCGAGGGTTTTTTTGCGCACTTCATTCAGCACACTCACCGAAATCCCATGCGTGGTTTGCACCGTAATCAGCGGATAGGTTTCCCGCAACAGCGATAGCCATTTCCCCAGGCGCAAGCGTGCTGGTACACCGATGGTGCCAATCCGTACCTTGCCTTTGGGCTCGCCTTGCAAGGCCTTGGCCTGATGCAAGAGATCGCGGGCCTGCGCCAGAATTTGCTCGGCTTCCGGTAGCAATAATTTACCGGCTTCAGTGAGCTGCACCCCGCCCGGATAGCGCTCAAACAGCGCCAAACCGAACTGCTCTTCCAGCGCTTTGATCTGCGCAGTCACCGCTGGCTGGGATAAATGCAGCAATTCAGCGGCTTGGGTTAAGTGCCCCTGTTGCGCCACGGTCACAAAAGTACGTAATTGATAAAGTTCCATAGCTGCGATTATCACCCAAAGCTTGCCGCTTGTGGCGTTCAGCATGCCTTTTTCGTAGTCTAAAAACCTTGATTACAAACAACAAAGTAAGCCTCGTGCAACACTACATAACTTTCGGTGATTCTATGTATCAGAAAAAGCGATTGGCGGCCGATCAGGGCAAGGGATTAGAGTGCGTGCAGGAATGGCTCACTCGATAGCCTGGACTACACACAGGAGGCAGCGTATGCATGATTCAATGATTGAACGCGTACAGAATAATCCGAAATTTCACGCCCTGGTGGCCACACGCTCGCGCTTTTCATGGGCGCTAACCGTGGCCATGCTGGTGATTTATTACGGCTTTATTCTGCTCATCGCATTTTCGCCCGCAACACTGGGAACCCCGCTCGGCAATGGCGTCACCACGCTGGGTATTCCGCTGGGGATTTTTGTCATCGTTTCGGCTTTCGTGCTGACCGGCATTTATGTGCGCCGCGCCAACTCGGAGTTCGATCAACTGACCCGTGAAGTCGTCGAGGAAGCCAAACAATGAAAACACTACAAAAATTGGGGCTAGCCGGCTTTGCCGCGCTGGCCAGCATGCCAAGCTGGGCCGCAGGGGCGATTGAAGGCGCAGTGCAAAAACGCGAGTTGAATATGCACGCCATCGTGATGTTCCTCGCCTTTGTTGCGTTCACTTTGGGCATCACTTACTGGGCGGCGCGCCGTACGCGTTCGGCCAAAGATTTTTACGCTGCCGGCGGCGGCATTACCGGTTTTCAAAATGGTTTGGCGATTGCCGGTGACTATATGTCGGCAGCGTCTTTCCTCGGTATTTCGGCCATGGTGTTTACCACTGGCTACGATGGCCTGATTTACTCGATTGGTTTTCTGGTCGGCTGGCCAGTGATCACCTTCCTGGTGGCAGAGCGCCTGCGCAATCTGGGTAAATACACCTTTGCCGATGTGGCCTCTTACCGCCTGGCGCAAACCCCGGTGCGCGTATTTGCCGCAACTGGCACGCTGGTGGTGGTGGCGCTGTATCTGATCGCGCAGATGGTGGGCGCAGGTAAGCTGATTCAACTGCTCTTCGGTCTGGATTACACCTACGCCGTGGTGCTGGTGGGTATCTTGATGGTGCTGTATGTGATGTTCGGCGGGATGCTGGCCACCACCTGGGTACAGATTATCAAGGCGATCTTGCTGCTTTCAGGCGCCACTTTCATGGCCTTTATGGTGATGAAACACGCCGGTTTCAGCTTTGAAACCATGTTCCAGCAAGCCGTAGCGGTGAAACACGCCGGGGCCGAAGCGCTCGCTCACAAAGCCGCGGTGGCATCCGAAGTAGCCGCCAAAGCCGTCGCCGCCAATGCCTCAGACGCGTCTGCCGCCGTCGCTTCCGCCACGGAGGCTGCTGAGAAAGCCGCTAAAGCCGCGAAAACCAATATCATGGCGCCGGGCGGTCTGGTATCCAACCCGATCGATGCCATTTCACTGGGCTTGGCACTGATGTTTGGTACTGCCGGTCTGCCGCACATTCTGATGCGCTTCTTTACCGTGGCCGATGCCAAAGAAGCCCGTAAATCGGTGTTCTATGCCACCGGCTTTATCGGTTACTTCTACATCCTGACCTTCATCATCGGGTTTGGCGCGATTGTGTTGGTATCCACTAATCCAACCTTTAAAGACGCCACCGGCGCGCTGATTGGCGGCTCGAATATGGCGGCAATTCACCTGGCCGACGCCGTGGGTGGTGATCTGTTCCTCGGCTTTATCTCGGCCGTGGCCTTCGCCACGATTCTGGCGGTGGTAGCGGGTCTGACCCTGTCAGGTGCTTCGGCGGTGTCGCATGATCTCTATGCTTCCGTGATCAAGAAAGGCAAAGCCAACGAAGCCGATGAAATCCGCGTGTCGAAAATGACCACGTTGGCCTTGGGTGTTGTGGCCATGCTGCTGGGTATTCTGTTCGAGAAACAAAACATCGCCTTTATGGTGGGCCTGGCGTTCTCGATCGCCGCGTCGGCCAACTTCCCGGTGCTGTTCCTGTCGATGTTCTGGAAAGGCCTGACGACCCGTGGCGCTGTCATTGGCGGGGCGATTGGTCTGGTCTCGGCGGTAGTGCTGATTATCCTTGGCCCAGCGGTATGGGTAGATGTACTGGGCCATCCAAAAGGCTCTGAGCTGTTTGCCTACAAAAACCCGGCCATCTTTTCGATGACTGCGGCGTTCTTCTTCACCTGGCTGTTCTCGGTGCTGGATAACAGCGAGCAAGCTCGCAGCGAACAAGGCAAATTCAATGCGCAGTTCATCCGCTCCATGACGGGTATCGGCGCAGAAGGCGCAAGCAAACACTAATTGCAACACATACCCTAGCGGGTATCTGGCAGCGCCCCGCCATCACCATGGCGGGGCGTTGTCGCTCAATGGGGCAGCACCATGACCACCGCGTTTCAATTCAATCAGCCGCCGTTTGATACACTCAGCGTACAAGAGCAGCGCGAGCTGGCCAGCCAGCTCAATCTGGAATATCACCCAGCCGGGCAAACACTGATTGCCGCAAACACGCCGGTCGATTCGCTGTATGTGGTGATGAAAGGTCTGGTCGCCGGTGGCGACGAGCAAGACAGCCTGTATGGCGAACACGAATTATTTGACGGCAAGGCCGTACTCGAAGGGCTGAGTAGCCACCCGTTTGTAGCGCTGGAAGACACCCTCGTCTGGCAGCTGCCCCGCGCCGCAGCGCTCGCACTGTGCCAGCGCAATAGCCAGTTTGCGGCGTTTTTCTACCAAGATGTGGCCCGCCGCATTGGCGAGCTTTCCCCCAGCCCGCAGGCACTGAGCCAGGCCATGCAAATGCTCAGCCGCGTGGGCGAGGTGGCGCTAACGCCGCTGCATACCCTGCCGGCTAATGCCAGCGTGCTCGAGGCCACGCAATGCATGGATAGGCACGGCTTGAGTGCCGTCCTGCTCAGCGACAGCGCCGGGCCGCGCATGTTTAGCCAGAGCGATCTGCGCCGTGCAATTTGCGCCGGGGCAATTCCGGCCAGCACACCGGCTAGCGCCTATGCCAGCACCGCACTGTTTACGATTAGCCCGGATGCCACCTTGCATGAGGCCATGCTGCTGATGATCCGGCACAGCATCCACCGGCTGGTGGTAAGTCGCGATGGCGAGCTGGTCGGCATTCTGGAGCAGCTCGATCTGTTATCCAGCCTTGCCAATAACCCGCACAGCATCGGCGTGCAAATTGAGCGCGCCAGCTCGCCGCAAGAGCTCAAACTCGCGGCCGAGCGCATGCATAGCTTGATTCAGCTGCTACAGCACAGTGGCATGAAAGTCACCCTGATTGCAGAAATGATCGGCGAGCTGCGCCAAAAACTACTGGCGCGGCTATGGCAACTACTGGCCCCGCCCGAACTCACCAGCCAGATTTGTCTGCTGGCGCTGGGCTCGGAAGGCCGGGGCGAGCAAATCTTGCGCACCGATCAGGATAACGCGCTGATCTATGCCGACGACGTCGATCAGGGCGTGTTAGCCCGTGTCGCCGAGCAGTTTACCGCCACCCTGATCACATTGGGCTATCCGCCCTGCCCCGGTGGCGTGATGATCAGCAACCCGGCCTGGCGGCGTAGCGAGGCCGAATTTCGCCAGCAGATCAGCGCCTGGACCAGCTCGCCCAGTGGCGAGCATGTGATGAACTTGGCCATCTGGCTGGATGCCAGCCCGATCATTGGCAATACCACCCTACTGTATCACCTGCAAGATCATTTAGATCAATGCCTAGATGGCAATACCCTCTTTATGGGGCATTTTGCACTGCCGATTGAGCGCTTTGCCAGCAGCCATGGCCTGCGCCCCAGCTGGCTACCCGGCGCGGCCAGTAGCCAAATCGACCTGAAAAAAGCCGCGATTTTCCCACTGGTACACGGCCTGCGTAGCTTGGCACTCGCCGCCCGCAACCGAAGCACCAATAGCTACCAACGGCTAGCCGCCCTACGCGGGGGCACGGTGATTAGCGAAGCGCTGGGCAACGATCTGGCCGCCAGCCTGAGCTTTTTGCAGGGCTTGCAGCTGAAATATGGCCTGCAGGCCCAGCAAGCCGGTCGCCCGGCCGAGCCGCAATTGGCGCTTGCGCAACTGAGCAGTCTGGAGCGCGAACTACTCAAAGACGCACTCGGGGTGGTGAAGCAGTTTCGCACCTTGCTGCGGCATCATTTCAAGCTGGATGCACTATGAGCTGGCTTGCGCATCTTCGCCCCAGTGTGTGGCTACGCCAGCAGCAACGCCGCCGCTTGCGCCGACCGGAATACGCCTTTTTATTCGCGCCGCCACCGGCGCAAGAGTGGGTGAGTCTCGATTGCGAGACGACTAGCCTAGATCCGAAAACCGCCGAGATCATTAGCATTGCCGCAGTGCGCATTCAGGGCCCGCGGATTGCGCTGGCCGAGCATTTTTCGGTGCTGATTCGCCCCAGCGGCGCACTCGACCCGAAAAGCATTCCGATTCATGGCTTGCGCGCACAGGATGTGGCGCAAGGGCTGGCACTGCCTGATGCGCTGGCGCAGCTACTGGCTTTTATCGGCTCGCGTCCACTGGTGGGTTATTACCTTGAATTTGATCTGGCCGTACTCAATCGCCAGCTCAAGCCGTGGCTGGGGATTAATCTGCCCAATCCGGCGATTGAGGTGTCGGGACTGTATTACGACAAGATGGTGAGCGCCTACAACCCGGAGGTGGATCTGCGCCTAGCTAGCATTCTGACGCAATTACAGCTCCCGACACTGCCGCGCCACGATCCATTAAACGACGCGCTGATGGCGGCGATGATCTTCCAGAAACTAAGAAAAAACCCTAATAGCAATTGATTTACAAGCACTTACAGCCTTCATCAGCGAGATTGATTTCGCGCATCAGAAAAGACAATTAGCTTTGCCCGCTGGCCAGCTTTACAGTCAGCCTATCCCTTTTGACCAACCGATTTGGCTTGTAGGAGTACACAGCATGAGCGGTATCGATTCAGTTCTGAAAGAAACACGGATGTTCCCACCCACCGACGATTTCCGCGTGAATGCGACTGTGTCGGGGATGGAAGGCTATAACGCCCTGTGCGAGAAAGCGAATAACGATTACGAAGGTTTCTGGGGCGACCTGGGCAAATCCATGCTGGATTGGAAAAAACCATTTACCAGTGTGCTGAACCAAGACAATGCGCCGTTCTACAAATGGTTTGAAGATGGCGTGCTGAATGTCTCTTACAACTGTCTGGATCGCCATCTAGAAACCAAAGCCAATAAAGTTGCGATCATTTTTGAAGCCGACGATGGCTCGGTCACCCGCGTAACTTACCGCGAGCTGTATCACCGCGTGTGTCAGTTTGCCAATGGTCTGAAATCACTGGGCGTTGCCAAAGGCGACCGCGTGGTGATCTATATGCCACATACCATCGAAGCCGTAGTGGCCATGCAAGCGTGTGCGCGGATCGGCGCGATCCACTCCGTGGTATTTGGCGGCTTCTCGGCCGGCGCACTGCGCGACCGGATTCAAGATGCGCAAGCCAAACTGGTGATTACCGCCAACGAAACCGTACGCGGCGGCAAAACTACCCCACTGAAATCAATTACCGATGAAGCGCTGGGCCTGGGCGGCTGCGAATCAGTAAGCAAAGTGGTGGTGTTCCAACGCACCAGCAACAAGCCAGAACACTGGAGCGAAGAGCGCAATATCTGGTGGCACAAACTGGTCAAAGACCAACCCGATACTTGCGAGCCAGAGTGGGTAGAAGCCGAGCATCCGCTGTTTATTCTGTACACCTCAGGTTCAACCGGTAAACCCAAAGGCATCCAGCATTCTTCAGCCGGCTACCTGCTGGGCACCCAAGTCACCATGAAATGGGTGTTCGACTACAAAGAATCCGATGTGTACTGGTGCACGGCCGATGTGGGTTGGATCACTGGCCACTCTTACATCGCCTACGGCCCACTGGGCATTGGCGCAACACAAGTGGTGTTTGAAGGCGTGCCAACCTATCCAGATGCTTCACGCTTCTGGCAAATGATTGAAAAACACGAAGTCACCACGTTCTACACCGCGCCAACCGCGATTCGCTCACTGATCAAGCTGGGCGGCGATCTGCCAAAACAATACGATCTGTCGTCACTGCGCCTCTTGGGCACCGTGGGCGAGCCGATCAACCCAGAAGCGTGGATGTGGTACTACGAAGTGGTTGGCGGCAGCCGTTGCCCAATCGTGGACACCTGGTGGCAAACTGAAACTGGCGCGAACATGATTGCCCCACTGCCAGGCGCAGTGGCAACCAAACCCGGCTCTTGCACCTTGCCTATCCCCGGCATTATGGCCGACATCGTGGATGAATCGGGCGCGCAAGTCGAGCTGGGCAAAGGCGGCTTCCTGGTGATTAACAAACCATGGCCATCAATGGTGCGCACCATCTGGGGTGATCCAGATCGCTTTAAGAAAACCTACTTCCCAGACGATTTTAACGGCAAGCTGTATCTGGCCGGCGATTCAGCGCACCGCGATGAAAATGGCTACATCTGGATCATGGGCCGGATTGATGACGTACTGAACGTATCAGGTCACCGTTTGGGCACCATGGAAATCGAATCGGCCCTGGTGGCCAACCCACTGGTGGCCGAAGCCGCTGTGGTGGGCAAGCCGCACGAGGTGAAAGGCGAAGCCGTTGTTGCCTACGTGGTACTGAAAGGCCAGCGCCCAGAAGGCGATGATGCCAAACGCATCGCGAAAGAGCTGCGCGAGTGGGTGGCCCATGAAATCGGCAAGATCGCCCAGCCGGATGAAATCCGCTTCGGTGACAACCTGCCGAAAACCCGTTCCGGCAAGATCATGCGCCGCCTGCTGCGCGATATTGCCAAAGGCATTGAAATCACTGCAGATACCTCAACGCTAGAAAACCCAGCGATCCTAGAGCAACTGCGTCAGTCGGCAATCTAAGCAGATCGCCCTGCTGGCAGTAACAAAGCAATACGCTTGACTGTAAACCACAGTACTTCCCCCCACCCGAGCCTCGCGCCGGGTGGGCTTTTTTTTGCCCATCGTGCGCTGTCATGACGGACTTTGTAGCGCATAATTTAATCCCTCTGCGCTACAGACCAGCTGCTTGCAATGACCATCACCGATCCGCCCACTCTTGTTACCTCTCCAAGCGACCATCGCCAGCGGGTGGCCGCCCAACGCCGCCTGCGTACTCGTAAGCGCCTCTTGTGTGAAGCCGTGCAGGTGTTTGCCCGCCAAGGGCTCGGGCAAGCAGTCATCGGGCAAATTATTCAACAGGCCGGCGTTGCGCGCGGCACTTTTTATAACCACTTTGCCACCGATGAGGCGCTGTATATTGCTGTGGCAGGGGAAGTCAGCGATGCGATCTTGCAGTTGGTGGATCCGCTGGTACTGCAGCACACACATCCGGCGGCGCGCGTTGCCTGTGGCATCAATACCGTACTGTCGCTCGTACGGGCGCAACCGAAACTTGCCCGTTTTCTCGACCGCGGCGGCGTAATGGCATTGCGTCATGGCACACTGGTGAACCAAGTTGTACCGCGCGATTTGCTGGCGGGCATGCAACTGGGCTGCTTTAGCGCGCAACCACTGCCATTGGCGGTTGATCTGCTGCTGGGGCCGCTGCAAATGGCTTTTCATCTGCACGCGCATGAAGACCCCGGCCCTGCCTATGGGCCCCTGATGACGGCGGGTATTCTAAGGGCCTTGGGGCTAGCCGCTACCGAAGCCAGCGCGCTGGCCAATACACCGGTGCACTGCCCAGCTATTGCGCCCGACAGTATTTTGCACTGGCTACAAAATGAATAAGGCCACCGAGCGGTGGCCTTGTGCTTGAGCGCAAATAATCAGAGATCAATCCGATCAATTTGCCAATCAATGCCATTAAAATCAGGCATTTCACGGCCATCATCGGCGCCAAACTCAGCCTGAATCACGGCATTAAGCTTGGCATTCATCTGCAGCACCAGCTGGGCTTGCTGGCCTTTTTTCGCGGCTAGGTTGTGCATTTCTTGAGGGTCTTGCTGCAGATCGTACAGCTCGACGTCATTCCACTGATAAATTTCATCCAGCGTTTGCGGCGTATTGCGCTCTAGCGGTGAAAAATAGCGGGTGAATTTATAACGACCATCAAACACCGTGCGCACACTACCGCGCTTTTTGAAATCAGGCCGATAGCCTTCGGCCTTTAGCGCAACCATTGGATCCGTTTTCTTAGCTACAGCAGCTGAAATCCGACGGATCAGTTCACTATCGTTGGTGGCCAAGCCGCTGTAGGTAAATAGCACCGACTCGCGCACCGCATGCAGGCCGGCTTTGCCCGGGTTGGCAAATAAGGCGGAAAGATCTTTGCCCGGCAAAGTGCGGCCCGCATATTCGCTGGCCTGCGTGGCATTCACGCCCGCCATGCTTAGTAAGCTGGGCACCAAATCAATATGCCCAGTCAGGGCTTTACAGTGCTGGCCGCCTTTCACCTGTGGATGCACGATATACAGCGGCAGGTGAATGACTTCCTGATACGGCATCGGGCCTTTGCCGCGCAAACCGTGCGCGCCGCCCATTTCACCATGATCGGAGGTGAACACGATGATGGTGTTGTCATCCAGATTCAGCGCCGCCAGCTCATTGAGCAACGTTTCCAGTTGCTGATCCACCAGTTTGAGCGAATTAAAATAAAAATCGTTAAACCGTTGCCAGCGCTGGGGCTCAGCGGGTACCCGCCCCAGGGTATAGCCCCAGCAGCGATCAAATTCGCCATGCGCAGCCGGACGCCCCGGTGCATCAAAGGGCTGCTGCCAATTGGCAGGTAGTGGATGATGCCACTTAGTTTGATAAGCCGCATGCTCAGGCGCGCGCGCCGCTTGCATCATCAGCTCACCGGTATCCTGCACCTGCTCGCCCGGTAAATCGGTATTGAAATACATAATGTCATGCGGGTTTACCAAGCTGACAAACAACGCCCATGGCTTTTGCTCGGCATTCAGGCTTTGCCCTTTGTCGCGCAACCATGCCACCGCACTGCCGGCGATCATCTGGTCATGTTTATAGCCGCCCAGCGTATGCGCCAACACATCACCCGGCCAAACGAAATCGGCAAAACCATACTCGTCCATTTCTTTGGTAAAGAGTTTTTCCGGGGTTTCCTGATCGAACTCGGCATTCAAATGCCATTTACCTTTGTAGGCGGTGTAGTAGCCTGCTTTACGCAGCATATGCCCCACCGTCGGCACTTCGGTCGACAGCGGCTTCACATATTTCATGTCGGCGTTTTCAAACATTTTGTTGTCTGCAGTTTGCAGGCCCGTCATCAACACCGAGCGCGAGCTAGTACACATTACTGCGGGACAATAATGATTGTGAAAGGTGATGCCGGCCTTTTGCAGTCGCTCATGCCCGGGCAGGCGATAACCGCGCGGAAGCTTGCTCAAGTAACGCTCTTGATCGGTAAATACAAACAAAATATTCGGCTGCTGGTTACTCGCGGCTTTTTTCTTCAGTGGCGCGGCTTGTGCTTGCTGGGCAGGGGCCAAGCCGGGCACAGCATCGACTGCCGTGGCCACCGCCACGGCGCCGGTAAGCGTTAGAAAATCACGCCGGGTCACACTGGGCGCAGTAGGATGTGTAGTGGGCTGGTGATCGGACATGAGCTTCTCCAGAGTCATCCCGCGCGGCAAGGCGCGGTGTATCCTATGTGGTTGAATTTATGCATTTATATGCATTTATCATTTTGTGCAGCCGCCTTAGCGGGCTGGTTTTCATAATGACACTTTGTTTATTTACAAACAATCATTCGTGCTGCAAAACTCAATTCAAGCATCTGGCTGTCGCAAATCCACCCCAATCCGCCACACGCCCGATTAAATATCGACACCGAAGCCACGCCCAAATGCTGCACTGCGGCGTTTATAGTACAAACGTTCAACAGGCTTGAACCGCAGCCCGCTTGCGCCGACAATAGCCGCTTAGCTCACCGACTGATGCCGCCATGTTTGTTGACTTCCCCAACTCCCCCTATCAGCTATTTCAACCCTTTCCGCCCGCAGGCGATCAGCCCACGGCAATCGCCCAGCTGATTGAAGGACTTGATGATGGTTTGAAGTACCAGACTTTGCTAGGGGTGACCGGCTCGGGCAAAACCTACACGATGGCCAATGTGATTGCGCGCACCGGGCGGCCCGCCATCATCATGGCGCCGAATAAAACCCTGGCCGCGCAGCTCTATGCCGAAATGCGCGAGTTTTTCCCGAACAACGCGGTCGAATATTTCGTCAGCTACTACGACTACTACCAGCCCGAAGCCTATGTGCCGAGCCGCGATTTATTTATTGAAAAAGATTCGGCGATTAATGAGCACATTGAGCAGATGCGTCTGTCTGCCACCAAGGCAATGCTCGAGCGGCGCGATTGCATTATCGTTGCCACCGTATCGGCGATTTACGGTATTGGCGACCCGAGCTCCTATCACGCCATGATTTTGCATCTGACCGAAGGTGAAGCCATAGGTCAGCGCGACATCATCAAACGCCTCACCACCATGCAGTACGATCGCAATGAGCTTGATTTCTCCCGCGGTACCTTCCGTGTGCGCGGCGATGTAATCGATATTTTCCCGGCCGAATCGGCCGAGCTGGCGCTGCGGGTTTCGATGTTTGACGATGAAATCGAAAAACTTAGCCTGTTTGACCCACTGACCGGTCAAATCAAACAGCGGGTTGGCCGCTACACCGTGTTTCCTAGCAGCCATTACGTCACCCCGCGCGATACCGTGCTCAAAGCCATCGAAACCATTAAAGATGAGCTGCGCGAGCGGCTGTCGTTTTTTCATCGCGAACAAAAATTGGTCGAGGCACAGCGGCTCGAGCAACGCACCCGCTTTGATCTGGAAATGCTCAATGAAATGGGCTTTTGCAAAGGCATTGAAAACTACTCGCGGCATTTTTCCGGCAAACCGGCCGGCGAAGCGCCACCCACGCTGCTTGATTACATTCCCAAAGATGCGCTGATGATTCTGGACGAAAGTCACGTGATGATCGGCCAGGTGGGGGCCATGTATAAAGGCGACCGCTCGCGCAAGGAAAACCTCGTCGATTATGGCTTTCGCCTGCCCTCGGCGCTGGACAACCGCCCACTGAAATTTGAAGAATTCGAGCGGCTGATGCCGCAAACCATCTTTGTCTCCGCCACGCCTGCCGCCTACGAAGCCGAGCATCAGGGGCAAGTGGTTGAGCAAGTGGTACGCCCGACAGGGCTGGTTGATCCCATCATCGAAGTGCGCCCGGTGGGCACGCAGGTGGACGATCTGTTGTCGGAAATCCGCAAACGTACCATCGATGGCGAGCGTGTGCTGGTCACCACACTCACCAAGAAAATGTCCGAGCAACTCACCGATTACCTGGCCGAGCATGGCGTGAAAGTGCGCTATTTGCACTCGGACATTGATACGGTAGAACGGGTAGAGATTATTCGCGATCTGCGATTAGGTGTGTTTGATGTGCTGATCGGGATTAACTTATTGCGCGAAGGCTTGGATATTCCCGAAGTATCGCTGGTGGCGATTCTGGATGCCGATAAGGAAGGCTTCCTGCGCAGCGAACGCAGCTTGATTCAGACTATCGGCCGTGCCGCGCGTAATCTGAACGGCACCGCGATTTTGTATGCCGACCGCATCACCGATTCGATGAAAAAAGCCATCGATGAAACCGAGCGCCGCCGCACTAAGCAAATCGCCTTTAACGAGGCCAATGGCATTACCCCACGCGGGGTGATCAAGCGGATTAAAGACATCATCGACGGGGTCTACAACGCCGAAGAAGCCGTAGCCGCCCGGCTGGAAGAAAAGAAACAGCAGCTGGTTGCCGAAATGGACGAAAAACAGCTGGCCAAAGAGCTCAAACGCCTGGAAAAAGACATGCTCACCGCCGCGCAAAATCTGGAATTCGAACGCGCCGCCCAGCTGCGCGACGAGCTCAAACAGCTGCGCAATCGCGCTTTTGGCCACGATTAAGCGGCCCAGCGGCAACCCGATTAGCTTTAAACATCACTAACCGAAACACCACTTGCCAGCAAACACCGAGGGTATCTGCATGAAGTCATTCATTCATAAGCTCTGCACTATCATACTTGCCACCAGTATCTGTAGCGGCAGCGCTTTCGCGGCTGAAGCAGGCAATCAGGCATTTGGCGAGCTCACGCCAAGCTGGCTGGACTGGATGGATGGCCCGCAACCGTGGCGCACCTGGCTGGTCGCACCGGTGGCCACCCGGCATTTTGATCGACAAGCGGTGATTGATGACAATCTGAATGAAAACAACCCGGGGATTGGCCTTGAGCGCAGCAATGGCCGCTGGCACTGGATGCTGGGCGGCTACCGCAATTCTTTGCGCGACACCTCGGTGTATCTGCAGCTGGGCTGGACGCCGCTGCAAATCCCGCTAGGTAGCTCAGCCCACATCGCCTTGGGCGCCGCCGCTGGCCTGGTCAGTGGTTATCAAAATACCGATAAAGGCTATCCGATTGTGCCGGCGGGCGGCTTTCTGGTGTCACTGGAAACCGATTATCACGTGGGCCTGAATCTGTTTATTGTGCCCACGCTACAGGCGGTGGATGTGGAAGGCTTTGTTGCCGCCCAGATCAAGCTTAATTTTTAAGCGGCCACCTGCGCTGTCACACCAGCGCCACAATCACCCGACCATCAGCCACCCTTGCGGTGGCTTTTTTATGCCCTGCACCGCTGGGCCTAGCTAACATTCACACCACGCCAAAGCGCATTCCCGCGTACAAATCCAGTTTGAAACGCTTGTTTTATAAGGGTATTTATATAGATCAACGCAGTTGATTTATTAATTCTAGCGGCATACTCTTTTGATAAATCAAATTGATTTATTTATCACAACAAACAATTTGATCACGACACCCACACACAGGAAGCACTTCAGGAGAACGATCATGCTGCAAGTTAACCGCATTCAACTCGCCATCGCCGCCCTGGCCACCAGCCTAAGCCTGCCCGCGCTGGCCGCCGAACCCGTGATTGGCCTGATCACCAAAACCGAAACCAATCCCTTCTTTGTGAAAATGAAAGAAGGCGCGGCCGCGGAAGCCAAGGCCAAAGGTGCCAAACTGCTTACCGCCGCGGGGAAAGCCGACGGTGATAATGCCGGCCAAGTCACCGCGATTGAAAACATGATCGCCGCCGGAGCCAAAACGATTCTGATCACCCCGAGCGATTCGAAAGCCATTGTGCCCACCATCAAAAAGGCTCGTGAAAAAGGCGTGCTGGTGATTGCACTGGATAGCCCCACCGACCCAATGAACGCCACCGATGCGCTGTTTGCCACCGACAATTACAAAGCCGGGGTGCTGATTGGCAATTACGCCAAAGCTGGCATGGCCGGTAAGCCGGTCAAAATCGCCACGCTGGATCTCTTTCCCGGCCACCCTGTGGGCGCCCAACGCCACAATGGCTTTCTGCAAGGGTTTGGGCTGAAATCCCTGGACGCCAAGAGCAACGAGCTCGCCAAACCAGCCGAAGTAGTGTGTATGGCCGATAGTTTTGGCGATCAGGCCAAAGGCCAGACCGCGATGGAAAACTGTCTGCAAAAAAACCCTGACATCAATCTGGTTTACACCATCAATGAGCCGGCGGCAGCAGGCGCCTATAACGCGCTGAAAAAAGCTGGCAAAGAGAAAAACGTGATGATCGTATCGGTGGACGGTGGCTGCCAGGGGATTAAAGACGTTGCCGCCGGCAAAATCGCCGCAACCTCGCAGCAATATCCGCTGAAGATGGCCGCCATGGGGGTTGCAGCGGGGGTGGAATACGCGAAAACCGGCAAAAAACCGAGTGGCTACACCGATACCGGCGTCACGCTGATTGCCGCGAAAAGCGTCAGTGGTGTGGATAGCAAAGACACCAAAGTTGGCCTCGATCTGTGCTGGGGCACTAAATAAGCCCAGCGGGCGCAGCCCCGTGCTGCGCCCTGCCCCACTGGGGCTTTCTCATCTCAGTTCTGAATTTCTAGACCTACGCAGCAAGGAGCGGTGTGATGCCGAGCTGGAAAGACCAAATGCCGTCATTAGGAACGCTAGGGCCGCTGATTGCCTTAGTACTGGCCTGCGGCTTCTTTGCCCTACAGAGTGAGCAGTTTCTCAGCGGGGCGAATTTTTCTCTGATATTGCAGCAAGTGATGGTGGTAGGGCTGATCGCCATCGGCCAAACCCTGATTATCCTCACCGCCGGAATCGACCTTTCCTGCGGGATGGTGATGGCACTGGGCGGGGTGGTGATGACGAAAATGGCCCACGATCATGGCTTGCACCCGATCGTAGCGATCGGTATTGGCTTTGCCGTTACCGCTGGCTTTGGGCTGATTAACGGCCTGCTGGTCACACGGATTAAACTGCCCTCGTTTATCGTCACGCTGGGCACGATGAATATTGCCTTTGCCCTCACCCAACTGTATTCCCAGTCGCAAACGATTACCGATCTGCCCGCCGGCATGACCTTGCTGGGCAATACCTTCGCCATCGGCCAAACCCAAGTAGCCTACGGGACGGTGGTGATGCTGGCCATGTATGCCCTAAGCTGGCTGTGGCTGCGCGATACTGCCACCGGCCGGCATATTTATGCCGTGGGCAACAACCCCGAAGCCACTCGCCTCACCGGGATCGCCACCCACAAAGTCCTGCTGCTGGTGTATGTGCTGGCGGGCCTGTGCTACGGCCTAGCCGCCCTACTCTCGGTAGCGCGCACGGGTGTGGGGGACCCAAATGCTGGGCAAACCGAAAACCTAGATGCCATTACCGCCGTGGTCTTGGGGGGTACCAGTCTGTTTGGTGGGCGGGGTATCATCATTGGCTCGCTGATTGGCGCCCTGATTGTGGGGGTATTTCGCAACGGGCTAACACTGATGGGGGTTTCATCGGTATACCAGATACTCATTACCGGGATTTTGGTCATTCTTGCCGTCGCCACCGACCAACTCTCACGCAAAGGGGGCCGCTAAGATGAGCGCGATCACCGAACTCGAACCCAGCACGCACAGCCTGAATATCGACCCACGCCCACTGGTACTCCAAGCCAAGGGGCTGGTTAAACGCTATGGCCAGGTCACTGCGCTGGATGGCGCCGATTTTGAACTGCGCGCAGGCGAAATCATGGCCGTAATCGGCGATAACGGTGCCGGTAAATCATCGCTGATCAAAGCCCTGTCGGGCGCGATTAGCCCGGATAGCGGCGAAATCTTGCTCGATGGCCAGCCGGTGGTATTTAAAAGCCCGATTGATGCCCGCCGCGCCGGAATCGAAACGGTGTACCAAGATCTGGCCGTTGCGCCGGCGATGACCATTGCCGAAAACCTGTTTCTGGGGCGCGAAATTCGCCGCAACAATGTGCTGGGGCAATGCTTTGGCGCACTGGATAAACGCAAGATGCTGGAAGACAGCATTGCCTATATGCAAGAGCTGAAGATCGGCATCCGCTCGATGAGCCAGGCCGTAGAGACGCTATCCGGTGGTCAGCGCCAAGGTGTAGCCGTGGCCCGAGCGGCCGCCTTTGCCCGCCATGTGGTGATCATGGATGAACCCACCGCGGCGCTGGGGGTTAAAGAAGGCAATATGGTGCTGGAATTAATCCGCAATGTGCGTGATCGCGGGCTGCCGGTGGTGCTGATCAGCCATAACATGCCGCATGTTTTTGAGATTGCCGACCGGATTCATGTCGCCCGCTTGGGCCGGCGTGCTGCGATCTTGAACCCGAAAGCCATCACCATGAGCGATGCTGTGGCCGTTATGACCGGTGCGATGAAACCGGCCGATATTCCGCCGCACTGGCTAGCCCAGTAACAGGAGCCCACGATGCTAAAAGGAATTGATCCACTGCTTACGCCTGAACTACTGAAAGTGCTGGCGGAAATGGGGCACGGCGATGAAATCGTCCTCGCCGATGCCAATTTCACCGCCGCGACGCTGGCCAAAGGCAAGCCATTGCTGCATCTGGCCGGCGCGGGGATGGCCCGTACGATGGAAGCCATTATCAGCCTATTGCCGCTTGATCAGGATGTGGCCGAGCCGGTGGCCTATATGCAGGTAAGCCACCAGCCTGAGGGGTGGCGCAGCGCACTGCAGCGCCATGTGATTCACCAGCTCGTTGAGCAGGGCCACGTGCAGGCTCAGCAAGTTGAGGCGATTGAGCGGTTTGCATTTTACGAGCGGGTCAAGCAAGCTTACGCGATTGTGCTTACGGGCGAGTTGCAGCCCTATGGCAACTTTATCCTGAAAAAAGGAGTGATTTGTGAACCGCTCGCCGGATAATGCGGCGCTGGAAAGCTCGGCCGCCAAGCTCAAGCCGCGTGGCTCATCGCAAGATGGGCTGCGGCAATATAATGAGCGGGTGATTTTGCAGGCTGTACGGCTGCACGGCCCGCTGCCGAGCGCCGAAATTGCCCGCCTTACTGGCCTGACCGCGCAATCCATTTCCCAAATCACCAAGCGGCTGCTGGATGAAGAGCTGCTGCGCAAGGAAACCCCACAACGGGGCAAAGTGGGGCAGCCATCGGTGCCGCTGGCCCTAAACCCAGATGGGGCTTTGGCCATTGGGATCAAAATCGGTCGCCGTAGTCTGGATGTGCTACTGGTCGATTTTACTGGCCAGGTGCGCGGCCGCTGGGAGCTGCAATATGCGCTGGCCAAGCCCGCGCAGGTGCTGGCCCACATTGCCGCCAGCCTGGAGCAAATCCGCGCCAGTCTGCCCGCGGCGCTGTGGCCACGGATTCAAGGCATTGGCCTAGCCGCACCGCTGAATATGGGTGGCTGGCAAGAGCTACTCGGACAAGACCCCAGCGTCGCCGCGCAATGGCGCGCGCTGGCGCTGGACGAAGAAGTCAGCAAACTGACCGGCCTGCCCGTGCAATCGATCAAAGACACCTCCGCCGCCTGTGTTGCCGAGCTGGTGGCCGGGCGCGGGCGGGATGTGCGCAACTTTGTGTATGTGTTTGTCGATACCTTTATTGGTGGCAGCTTGGTGCTCGATAGTCATCTGCACCTTGGCCGCAATGGCAATGCCGGCGCAATGGGCTCGCTGCCGCTAGGACAAGTAACGCGAGGGGCGCAAACCCAGCTGCTGAATGTGGCCTCACTTTACCAACTGGAAAACCGCTACGTGGCCGCTGGGCTGGATGGCACCGCCACCAGCGATGGCCGCAGCATGTCGGCGGGCTACTGGCCACATACCAGTCTGTGGCTTGACGAATGCGCCCCTGCCATCGCGCTGGCGCTACTGAATGCAGCCTGTTTGCTTGATCTGGAAGCCGTGATTGTGGATGGCTGCTTTTGCCGCGAGCTGCAGCAAGCATTGCTGCAAGCCATTCAAAAAGCCATGCACAAAATGAACTGGGAAGGCGTCACCCCGCCCGATTTACTCGCTGGGGCCATTGGGCCGGATGCGCGTGCACTGGGTGGTGCGCTGTTGCCGCTGTATGCCAATTTTGCCCCTGATCGGGATTTATTCCTGAAACTGAATGAAGGATAAAGCAAGCATGAGCCACGCCGCCCTCCCTCACTGCATTGCCGCTGGCGAAGCACTCACCGATTTGATCCGCACCAATGGGGAGCAATGGGTGAGTAAGGTCGGCGGTTCAACCTGGAATGTCGCCCGCGTGATGGCAAGCCTCGGGCTACCCACAGCCTTTGCCGGCGCGATTAGCACCGATTGCTTTGGCCAAGATTTACAAGCCGCCAGCGTGGCAGCGGGACTAGATTTACGCTATCTGCAAACTGTGGCCCAACCACCACTGCTGGCCATCGTGCATCAGCAGCATCCGCCGCAGTATTTCTTTATCGGTGAAAACAGTGCCGATCTGGCCTTTAACTGGCAAGCCCTGCCCCAAGGCTGGGAAAGCGCGACCGACTGGCTGCATTTCGGCGGCATTAGCCTCGCTCGCGAACCACTGGCCAGCCATCTCGTGGAGATGGCGCGACACGCCAAGCTGCGCGGCGTGCGCATTAGTTATGACCCCAATTACCGGGTTTTAATGGGGCCCAGCTATCAGGCCACCTTGGCCAGCATGAGCGCCCTAGCGGATGTGATTAAGGTATCGGATGAAGACTTGGCCGGGCTGTTTCCGGGGCTCGAGATGGCGGCAGCCTTGGCCGCCTTACGCGAGCTCAATCCACAGGCCATGGTGTTGTTCACCCTGGGCGCAGCTGGCGCCAGCCTGATCAGCGGCGAACAAACCGTCAGCGCGCCCGCAATTCCGGTGGACGTGGTAGACACCGTGGGTGCCGGTGATGCCGCGATGGGTGGGCTGATCTACAGCCTACTCACCCAGCCCGAGCAACCTCTCGCGCAGCATTTACACTTCAGCCTCGCCTGTGGCGCCGCCGCCTGTGCCCAACAAGGCGCCACCCCACCAACGCTGGCTCAGGTACAAAAGCTCTTAACTAGCTAAATAAAGGCCAAAAACAAAAAAAAGCCACCCGCAGGTGGCTTTTTGCGTATCGAAGCTTACTTGCTTTTCGCCAGCATCGCTTCGATCTGTTCTTGTGGCACCGCGCCAGAAACAATCTGGCCATTGGCAAATACCAGCGCGGGGGTGCCGCTAATGCCCAATGACGCCCCCAGCTGCATATTGCGCTCGATCGGGTTGTCACACTCCGGGCCGTTTTCAGGCAATTTGCCATCAAAGAACCAATTGCGCCACACCGCCTGCTGATCTGCACTACACCAGATCATGCCTGATTTACGCGCAGCATCAGGGTGCAAGCCTGGCAGTGGCATCAGGAAATTATAAATGGTGACATTGTCTAAGCCATTGAGGCTGACTTGCTCCAAGCGCTTACAAAATGGGCAATCTGGATCGGTAAAGACCGCCATTTTGCGGCTACCATCGCCCCGTACGATTTTTACCGCATCTGCAAATGGCAGTTTGTTAAAGTCGGTTTTGGATAGCTCAGCGATACGTTTTTCAGTCAGGCTCTCTTTTTTGGTGACATCCACCAGCTCACCAACAAACATATACTGACCTTTGGCATCGGAATAAACGATGTTGTTCTTGCCAATCACGATCTCGTACACGCCCTTCACAGGGGTGGAATTCACCGCATCAACAGGGCGGCCCAGCTTTTTACTAATGGTTTCTTTCAGGTTTTTCGGCGGTGTATCCGCCTTCGCCGAGCAAGCCACCATAGTCAGTACGCCAGCCGCAACCAGCAATCGGGTCAGATGTTTCATAGTTTTCCTTAGGAATCCATCGCGTGACGGATCAGTTGACGCTTCAACCATGGCAGCTGGTCGGTTGCTGCCAGACCAAAGTTGCGCATGGCCTTCACCAATGGATGAGGCGTATCGAATAATCGTTGCAGTCCATCGCACACGGTCTGCATTAATAACACCGGCTCACGCCGGGCACGTTCGTAACGGCGTAGGACTAGCACATCGCCCAGACGTTCCGCGGGTGTTTGCTGTAAAAGTTGCGCTAATTCTTGCACATCACCAAAGCCAAGGTTCACGCCCTGCCCAGCCAAAGGGTGCACCGTGTGGGCCGCATCACCAATCAAGGCCACCCGTGCACGCACAATACTTTCCGGCTGATTAAGCCGTAATGGGAAAGCCGCGGCTGGGGTAATCAGTTGCAGCGGACCAAGGCTCATATTTCCCGCTTGGGCCACGCGAGCCACCAGCGCAGCGGGGTCTAATTGTAGTAGCTCATCCCGTAGCGCATCCGCACAGGACCAAACCATCGACATTTGCTGATCGGGCAAGGGCAAAAAGGCCAGAATGCCATCGGGGCGGAACCATTGCTGAGCCACACCGTAATGCGGCTTTTCACAAGCAAAGTTGGCCACAACCCCAGCTTGACCGTAAGGGCGGGTTTTAACTTCAATACCGGCTTGCTGGCGCAGCCATGAGTTAGCCCCATCAGCCCCAACTATTAGGCGCGCGGACAGCTGTTGGCCATCACTCAGGGTCAAGGTCGCCGCAGAAGGGCTAATCTCTAGTTGCTGGGCTTGCACCCCGCTAATGATGCGGACATTGGGCGCTTCGCCAAGCGCCAACCAGAGCGCACGCTGCAGTTCACGGTTTTCCAGAATGGTGGCTAGTGCATCCACACCGCTATCGAGCGCGGAAAAATCCAGCTGGCTGTGGCCATCGCCACGAATCTTCATCGCGCTCACCGGGCATGAACGCGCCGGCCGTAACTGCTCCCAGGCGCCAATCTCGGCCAATAATCGCTGACTAGCGCGGCTAATGGCGTAAACCCGCTGATCCCAGCTCTCGACGGGCCAATCCAGCTGCGGCTCGCGGACCTCGATCAGGATGACTTCATGAGCAGAATGGCGCAGCGCCAAGGCCAGTGCCGAGCCGACTAAACCACCACCCAATACAATTACATCTGCGTCATATGCTTTCATGCGCAAGAGTTTAACATCGTTAACGCACAGGCAACATCATACAAAGTGCCAGTGGCCAAAGCTGAATGTGAGCAGAGCTGGAATATTTATACAAACAAGGGATTTGCTACAGGGGTAAAACTGAGAGGTGCTACAGAGATTACTACTTGAAGAAAGTGGCGTCCCCACGGGGAATCGAACCCCGGCCGCCGCCGTGAAAGGGCAGTGTTCTAACCGCTAAACTATGGGGAC
>NZ_JTLG01000020.1:0-19985 GCF_000799095.1 Chitinibacter sp. ZOR0017
AAAAAAAAAGCCCTGCCACCACGTGGCAGGGCGAATGACTACAGGGAGAGATGAAACAAACTACACACTTGCATGCACCACCACCAAAGCTGGCAGTGGGGCAAAGTTTGGAGATCAATCACAAACTTGCCTTAGCTCTGAGTCGGGTGTCGGCAGAAAGTTCATCACTCGCGCAATTTTTTTGCAGCTTTTTACTGATCAGCCTGCGCGGCGGAAAAATGCAGTGTTTGCCCGCTCTGACCACGGCTGGCTTCGCCCAGCCAATACATAATCGCCGGCATGATTGCGCTGGTTTCCGGCAGGCTTTCTTTGGGCTCGGCCGGATGAGTGGCCAAGCGGAACGGCGACTGAATCGGGCCCGGCACCAAAAGATTAATCCGCAGCTGCGGCTGTTTATCCCATTCCGAGGCGGCAATTTGCACCCAGTTTTGCTGGCCGGCCTTGCTCACGCTAAAGCCGCCCCAGTAGGCTTTGGCCTCAAAAGCATGGCTTTCTCCTAGCACCAATACGGCCGCATCGGGGGCTTTGCTCAACAGCGGCATCAGCGCGCGGGTCATGGCAAAGGGCGCGGCAACATTCACGCGGAACATGTCCACCCATTCATCCAGCTTTTGGATATTCAGCGGCGAAAGGTGGCTAAAGCCATTGGCGGCATGCAAGATGCCATCGAGCCGGCCGAATTCTTTTTGAATCAGCAAGCCCAGCTGGGCTAGCTCTGCCTCACCCACTTTGGCCAGATCCATCGGAATGGCCGCTGGCTGCGGGCCGCCCACACTTTCGATGGCGTCGTAGGTGCGGCTGAGTTTTTTCTCGTTGCGCCCCACCAAAATCACCGTTGCGCCGAGCTTGGCCAGCTCCACCGCCGCCATCGCGCCAATGCCCTGCCCCGCGCCGGTGACCATAATCACCCGATCTTGCATCGCGCCAGCGGGGGCCTGATAGTGCTGCCAGTTTTCCATATTCGTTCTGCCTATCTGCAATCAATCTTATTTTCAATCTAGGTATAGCTTGCCAAGCTTTAAATTAAATAGGCTACAAAGCCATACCCTACTGACGTATCTGTACTAGCTGGCCACACCCGCCGCCGCACGATCGGCTAGGAGCGCCTGCGCGGCCAGCAAACCGCTGCGCACCGCGCCTTCCAGCGTGGCCGGATATTCACCACGCCCTGGCCCCGCCAGCCCGGCGGTGTAGTCGCCGGCGAGATAGAGGCCACTCGCTGCAGTGCGATTGGCCGGCCGGGCCAAGCCCACGCTACAGGCAAACGTCGCCCGCTTTTCGGTTATCACCTGCCGGCTAAACACCTCATCCGGCAAACCCAGCTGCTGATGCAATTCGGCTTGCACCGCCAGCGCAAGTTCCTCATGCCCCATGCCGCTGTGCACGCCTTGCGCCGAAATCACCACCGCGATTAAGCCGGGGCATCCATGGGTATCGCTGCGATCAAACACCCATTGCGCCAGACTATCGGCCAAACCCAGCATCGGCTGCGCCAAGCGCACCGCCGGCGCGTATTGCAAATACACGGTCACGATGGGCTGATAGGGCCAGCTGGCCAATTGCGCCGCCAGCGGCTGCACGCCGGGCAACTGACTATCTTGCAGCAGTTTGGCCGCCTGATGCGGCGCGGTGGCCACCACCACCGCCTGATACGGCTCGGCTGCACCATCCAGATACCAGCCAGCAGTATCAAGCCGTAGCGCTTTAATCCTATGGCCTAGCTGAACATACCCACCCTGCTGCTGGATATACGCCGCCGCCGGCTCAGCATACAGCGCGCTAAAATCCACCAGCGGTAGCAATAAATCAGAAGCCGCCCGGCGGCCGCCTAAACTATCGCGCAAGACATTCAACAGCACCTGCGCACTGGCGATTTCCAACGGGGTATTCAGCGCTGCCAGCGTCAGCGGGATCCAGAAACGGCTGATCAATTGCGCAGGCTGGCGATTTTGCGCCAGCCATTCGCTCACCGTTTGATCCACCGGCAAACGCCAGCGCTGCCATTTAGCGCGCTGAATCAGCCACAGCAATGCCCAGCGCTCACCCCAGCTCAGCCCTTTGGCGGTGAGCAGGCCCGACAACAAATGTAGCGGCGCGGGCCAGCGGGCACAGGCGAGGACAAAATCGGGTTCCACTTGCAGGCGCATCGGCAAACGGCGCAGCACTTGCCCTTCGTCCACCCCAAAGCGGTGCAACTGCCCGAGTAAAGCCTGATAAGCGCCAATCAGTAAATGCTGGCCATTATCCAGCGGCGCGGGTTTGCCCGGGCTGCTGTGTGCCGACAACTGCGCGCGCTCAACGCGGCGCGCCCGCCCGCCCAAAACTTTTCCGGCTTCAAACACCGTCACCGCGATGCCGTGCGCGGCCAGCTCGGCCGCAGCGGTAAGGCCCGCATAGCCGCCGCCAATCACCGCCACACGGCTGGGCGCGCCGGAATTCAACGGCTGCGGCATACGTTTAGGCAAACCACCAGGTTTTCCACGCCAGCCATAATTTGCGAATCGGCGTCAGAGATAGGCGTTGATTCAGCACTTTTTGCGGGCCATCGCGGCGGATTTCATCCAGCGTGGCGCGGTAAATCGCCGCCATCACCAAGCCGGTGCGCTGGCTTTTCTTATCCACCGCCGGCAGTAGCGCCATAGCTTGTTGATAATATTGCTCGGCCCGATCAATCTGAAAACTCATCAGAGCTTTAAATTCGGCCGTTTCGCGGTAATTGAGAATATCTGCTGCCGGCACATTAAAGCGTTGCAGCTCTTCCACCGGCAGATAAATCCGCCCACGGCGGGCGTCTTCACCCACATCGCGGATGATATTGGTGAGCTGAAAAGCAATGCCCAGATCATGGGCGTATTTCAGCGTTTTGCGATCGGTGTAGCCAAAAATCGTCGCGGCCAGCTGCCCAACCACACTGGCCACGCGGTAACAGTACAGGTGCAGGTCTTTAAAGCTGTTGTAGCGCGCCTGATTTAAATCCATTTCCATGCCGTCAATGATTTCCAGCAGCATTTCGCGCGGCAAATCATAGGCTTTGACTGCCGGCAACAAAGCCTGAGTTACTGGATGCTGCGGCGCGCCGGCATACATCTGATCCACTTCGCTACGCCACCAATTGAGCGTAGTGCGCGCGACATTTTCATCGCTGGTTTCATCCACCACATCGTCCACTTCGCGGCAAAACGCATACAGAGCGGTAATGGCCAGACGCTGCTGCGGTGGCAAAAAACGGAAGCTGTAATAAAAACTGGAGCCGCTCTTGGCGGCTTTGTCTTCACAGTATTGATCGGGCGTCACGATGTTCTCTTATGGTTTGGGGCTAGCGAGCGGGATTTTCACTTCGCGGCTGGCGCCCGACGGACCGGGGAATGGCATAAACAGGCTTTTCATCAGCCAAGGCACCGCAGATTCCAGCTCATCTTGCTGGCTACGATTGCGGGCCCGGCCTTCGTATAATTTGGCAAATTCGCCGTTTTTGAGCGCTTTGCGGTCGTAAATATCTACAAATAGCTCGCGGGTGTAGACGGTTTCATTCACCGTTTGGCTGCCCACAATGCCGGTTTCCGGATAATAGCGCGGCACTAACACCACGCTACCGCCGCTAATCACTCGCTGATAGCTGACCGAATAACCAATCGTGCCCCAGATCGGTTGCTGGTAAGACTGGTTTTTACCGTCATCAATCTGGTAATCAAACTTCACCAGCAAATCGGCTTTGAGCGGATCTTTTTGCCAGATATAGCCTTGCTTGGCCAGCTGTTCACCCAGTTGCTGCTCGAATTGCTGATAGGCCAGACTCTGGCTGTGTTTGCTATTGGCTTCAATGGCAAAGGCCTTGGGCAAAGCCATAGCCGCCTGTACTGCCGCCGCGCCCGAAGCGGCGGCTGGCGCGCTGGCCGGCAGCTGATGCCGCACCGAGACGGTGGCGACAAAGCTGGGGCTAGCGCAACCGGCCAGCAAGGCAAGCGCGAGCAGTGCACTGGCGGCGCGCATTAGGCAATCGCCCCGGGGATGCGCGGCGTATTCACGACCACATCACCGCATTGCGCCCGATGGCGCAGCGCGTGGTCGATCAAGACCAGCGCCAGCATCGCTTCGGCAATCGGCGTAGCGCGAATACCAACGCATGGGTCGTGACGACCCGTGGTGGCCATCATGACTGGATGGCCCATTTTGTCGATTGATTGGCGTTCTTGGGCAATACTGGAGGTGGGTTTAACCGCTAGATTCACAGTAATAGCCTGCCCGGAAGAGATACCCCCTAAAATGCCGCCGGCGTGATTCGTCGCAAAGCCATTGGGCGTCAGCTCATCGCAATGCACAGAACCACGTTGCGCGATGCTGTCGAAACCGGCACCGATCTCGACGCCTTTGACGGCATTGATATTCATCATCGCATAGGCGATGTCGGCATCGAGCCGATCATACACAGGCTCGCCCCAACCCACCGGCACGTTTTCGGCCACCACCGAAATCTGCGCCCCCACCGAATCACGCTCGGCTCGGATTTGATCCATATAGGCTTCCAGTTGCGGCACGATCTCAGCATTCGGAGCAAAGAAGGCGTTGTCGCTCACATGGTCCCAGCTTTGAAACGGGATTTTGATCTCGCCCAGTTGGCTCATATAGCCGCGAATCACCACACCATATTTTTCTTTCAGCCATTTTTTGGCAATCGCACCCGCCGCCACCCGCACCGCGGTTTCGCGCGCCGAAGAACGACCACCACCGCGATAATCGCGAATGCCATATTTATGCCAATAGGTGTAATCGGCGTGGCCAGGTCGGAAGGTTTCAACGATTTTGCCGTAATCTTGGCTGCGCTGATCTTGATTGCGAATCAGCAGCGCAATCGGCGTGCCAGTGGTTTTGCCTTCGAAAACACCGGAGAGAATCTCAACTGTATCGGGCTCTTTGCGCTGGGTGACGTGGCGGCTGGTACCGGGTTTGCGGCGATCCAGCTCCAGCTGGATATCTTCCACGCTCAAATCCATCCCCGGAGGGCAGCCATCCACAATACAACCGATGCCGGGCCCGTGGCTCTCACCAAACGAGGTGACCGTAAACAGCAAACCCATACTATTGCCCGACATCTTGTGCTCCAGAAAATTGTAATTATTGGTCAATAGTTTGATTTTACCACGCGCGTCGCCGCTATACGCAGCGGCGACCCACAGAAAAAAACCGCCGCTCTGCAATAGCAGAACGGCGGTTTAAAGACGGTGGTTTCAAGCGCGCCAGAGGCGATTAGAAGTCGCCGCGCAGACCGATAGCGATGATGCTAGCGTCGGTGTTTTTACCCAGTGAGAAGCCTGAGCTAGTGGTGAACGCAGTGTTTTTCTCGTTGTCCACTTTAGAGTAGGTAGCGATTACTTTAACTTGCTTGTGCAGTTTGTACGCTACGCCCAGATCCCACATTTTGCCGCCGGTGTCAGCTTGCTCTTTACCGAAGTCTTCAACATTGTTGGCTACAGCGTAAGCAGCTTGGAATTCCCAATCGTTCAGCGCGTAGTATGCACCCAGACCCCAGCTAGTTTGCTCTTGATCCCACTTAGCATTGGCAGTACCAGTTTTGTTGTTATTGCCTTCAGAAGTGGTTTTCTCCCACACGGCGCTCAGTTTCACGCCAGCAAATTTACCAGTTGCACCTACGGTGAAGGCAGTCATGCTTTCATCGCTTTGCTTGCCAGTCGCGTCTGATTTCAGGCTCAGTGAACCACCTTTCAGGTCAGAAGCGGCATTGTCGATTTTGCTATAGCCCAAGCCGATATCGAAATATTGGTGGTTGTAAGCGATATTGGCAGAGAACTGTGGCGCGTTGATTTTTTCGCCTTTAGTGGTAGTGACCACGCCAGTTTTCAGATCGGCAGTCGTGGTATCGCTCAGCTGAACTTTACCAAAGTTGTAGCTCAATTGACCTGAGAAGCCAGCCCAGTTTGGTGTTTCGTATTGAATCATATCGCCTTGACGACCACCCAGACGATTCAGTGGCTGTTTGTCACCCACCAACTCAGATGCATCGTTCAGGCTTGAGTCAAATACGCTGTAGGCTGATTTGCGCAGGTTTTTGTAGGCATTGTCATAACGACCAATCAGGATTTTACCGGCAACAGCGCTATCCAGACCGATGAAGGTGTTACGAGTACCGAAACCGATTTTGCTGCCATCCAGAGGGTCACCGTTGTTACCAAGATAGAAACGTGATTCAACTTGGCCGATGGCTTTCAAGTTGTCGTTCAGTTTCCAGTCGCCTTTCACACCGAAACGTGAACCTTGGTCAGCCAGACGTGACTGGCTATCAACGCCGTCAGACAGAGTTGTGCCAGCTGGGGCATCAACACTCACCACCTCTACTGCTGAACGCAGGCTACCGTAGATCTTTACTGGGCCCAGATCAACGTCAGCAAAAGCGGCTGGGGCAACAAACGCGGCAGCAACTGCAGCAGCAATCAATTTCATCATTTCTATTAACTCCGGCTTTATAAAAGTTAGCTACTGTGAAATTTCACAATGAGCGCATTCTATAAATCCATTGTTAATATTCGAGGTCATTTCAATGACATTTGTATTACATTTAGCAATAACATCTTGTTTTGCCAGAAAAAACAAAAAAGCGGCCGAAGCCGCTTTTTTGATGACTAGATACTAAGCTGACAGTGTCAGATTAGAAACCGGTCCACACGCCAACCATACCGTATTGCAGGTCGCCAGCTTCTTTGTTGCGCCATTGGTAACGAGCGTAACCAACAGTGTTTTTAGACAGGCTGTAGCCGTACTCAACAGAAGCGATAGAACGTGAACCAGCCAGGTTGTCAGCATCAGCACCGTGGTAAGAAGCTTTCACGAATGATTTGCCGAAGCTGTAAGTACCGCCAACGATCCAGTCGAAGCCGTCTTGAGAAGCGCCACCGTTAACATCTTTGCTGTAACCAGTGTACAGAGCGCGCAGGTTCAGACCGAAGTCGAAGCCGTAAGTCGCGCCAACATACCACTGAGAAGCATCGCCTTTAGAACCAACGTCTGAACCGAACAGGTAACCAGCGTTCAGGCCCAATGAACCAGCGCTGTAGTTAGCAGACAGGTCGGTGATCGAGTTGTCACCCAGATCAACACCGTTTTGGTTGCCAGCTTTAACGTCCCAAGAGTGCTGAACACCGAATGAGAAGCCGCCGAAGCTTGGAGATACGTAGTTAGCAGAAGCGCCGTTCAGGAAGTGAGCAGTCAGTTTACCGGCTGCAGCTGGAGCGAACCAGTTGTTTTCAGCCAGTTGCCAGTTACCGCCTTGACCATATGGCCAGTCCAGAGTCAGGTAGCTATTCAGGAATTGACGACCCAGTTTGAAAGTACCCCAGTCACCAGTAAAACCAACCCAGCCTTCACGACCGCCCCAAGCTTGTTGGCTCAGGTAGCTGTCAGAGTGGTTGTTGGTGTTGCCGCTAGTGATCTTTTGAGACACTTTCCAGATCAGAGAAGAACCGCTGTCCAGTTTGTCTGAACCGCTGAAGTCGATTTGCAGACCACGGTCCAGTTCATGAGTAGTTGCAGCATCAGTGTCAACCACCATGAAGTTCATTTCCATAGAACCGGTGATAGATACATCAGCAAAAGCTGGAGCAGAAACAGCAGCTGCTACAGCAGCAGCGATAAGAGCGCGCTTGAACATTAAATTATCTCCAAAAGAGAGTTGATTTTTTAAACCACCGTAACAGCGGGCCTCTTTGTTTTTGCAACGGGCCACTGCTTTACAGACTCAAGATTACGGAAGAACGCCGAGTGAAGCAAAAGCAATTGCGGTTTCTGGCCCTAGATGTAGCCTTAGCGCAACACACCCAAATCAATACCTCACCCCCCGAAACCTCACTAAACACCAGTCAAAACTAAACAATAAAAACAACAATTTAGCGAATCAAGCTTATGCAAAGGATTACATTGCAATACGCTCGAACCGGCCATCCATCCAACATACCCATCGTTAGCACCACTCATGCAAAACATTGCAAAGGCTACAAGTAAATATTCCCATTCAGCAGACAAAACAAAACGCCAGGGCTTGCGCCACTGGCGTTTTGTTTTTGGGCTGGCTAGCGCTTACTTAGCCATCACGCGCACCATTTCAAGCACTTTGCTTGAATAGCCCCATTCGTTGTCATACCACGCCACCAGCTTCACAAAGGTTTTATCCAGTGCGATACCCGCGTCGGCATCAAACGTTGAAGTGCAAGCTTCGCCACGGAAGTCAGTCGACACCACTTTTTCGGTGGTATAACCCAGCACGCCCTTCATCGCGCCCTCAGAAGCCGCTTTCATTGCTGCGCAAATTTCTTCGTAAGACGCTTCTTTATTCAGCTCAACTGTCAGATCTACCACTGATACATCCGAAGTTGGCACACGGAATGCCATACCGGTCAGTTTGCCTTTAACTTCAGGAATCACCACACCAACGGCTTTGGCTGCGCCGGTTGAAGATGGGATGATGTTTTCCAGAATACCGCGGCCGCCGCGCCAATCTTTGTTCGATGGGCCATCAACGGTTTTTTGGGTTGCAGTGGCTGCGTGTACAGTCGTCATCAAGCCGCGCTTGATACCAAAGTTGTCGTTGATCACTTTCGCGATTGGCGCCAAGCAGTTGGTCGTACAAGAGGCATTAGAAATAATTTGCTGGCCAGCGTAGGTGTCGCTGTTTACGCCATACACAAACATTGGCGTGTCATCTTTCGATGGCGCTGACATGATGACTTTCTTCGCACCTGCGGCGATGTGTTTTTCACAAGTCTCTTTAGTCAGGAATAGGCCAGTCGACTCAACCACCACATCCGCACCGATCTCGCCCCATTTCAATTCGGCAGGGTCTTTCACAGCGGTCAGACGAATGGTTTTACCGTTGACCACCAGATTGCCGTTTTCGATCGCTACGTCACCTTTGAATTTGCCGTGCACGGAATCGTGTTTCAGCATGTAGGCGAGGTAATCTGGCTCCAGCAGGTCGTTGATACCAACGATTTCGATGTCGTCAGCAAAGTTGTAAACCGCAGCACGGAATACCATGCGACCAATACGGCCAAAACCGTTAATACCTACTTTAATAGTCATGAATCTTCTCCAGAAAAGGATCGAATAAATCGGGACGGTTAAGCATGCACCATATTGCAGGAGACTGCCTTTGCGCCATGACAAATTATCGTGCAAAAACCAAATCGCACCGCAATCGCCACAATTTGCAGCAATTCACGGTGCGTCTTGCAAGCGAACTATGCCGCTTTCGTGCTACAAAAATTACCCACGCAGACCAGAGGCTTCGCGTGCCAATTCAGTAATGGCAGCCCAATCACCTTTGGCCACCAGATCTTTTGGCGCTAACCAAGAACCACCCACACAGCCCACGTTCGGCAAGGCCAGCAATTTCGGCGCAGACTCAACACTCACGCCGCCAGTTGGACAGAACAGAATTTGGGGCAGCGGGCCACCCATAGCTTTCAGCATACCAAGGCTACCCGCTTGCTCGGCCGGGAACAGCTTCATGGCATCAAAACCTTCTTCCAGCGCCGCAATTGCTTCAGATGGCGTCATCACGCCAGGCAGAATCTGGATACCCGCTTCACGACCCGCAGCCGCCAATTTTGGCGTCAGACCTGGTGTCACCGCAAACACAGCACCCGCCGCTTTGGCTTGCGCAAACTGCTCAGGACGAACCACGGTACCCACACCCACGATGGCATCAGGCACGTTGTCGGCAATGGCTTTCACTGCTTCCAGCGCAGCTTCGGTACGCAGGGTCACTTCAAGGACCCGGATACCACCAGCGACCAGAGCCTGCGCCAAAGGCACAGCGTGCTCGACTTTTTCAATCACCAGCACCGGCATAACGGTACAAGCGCGCATGATGTCACGAATTTGCATGAGAATTTCCGTCTTCTGAGTTGCGGCCTAACAAGGTCAGCAAGGTTTTTAAATCGACTGGCGCATCTCCTCACACCCCAGTCGCACGCTACTTATTATTATCAAGCGGGCTGATATTAGTGAGCCAGCCCTAAGCTCAATGCACCATCTTCTGCACCAGTGGCTGCGGCACGGAAGCTAGCAAACAATTCACGCCCCATACCATGACCGTTTTTCGCCATATCGGCGGTTGCCACTTCGCGGGCATCCCATTCAGCCTGATCCACTTTAGCTACCAATTCACCGGTTTCAGCATTCAGCAAAATCACATCACCGGTGCGAACTTTGCCCAGCGGGCCGCCCGACACCACTTCTGGCGTGATGTGAATTGCGGCCGGCACCTTGCCAGACGCGCCCGACATGCGGCCGTCGGTCACGAGCGCCACTTTGAAACCACGATCCTGCAACACGCCCAGCGGCGGAGTCAGCTTGTGCAGCTCTGGCATCCCATTGGCACGCGGGCCCTGGAAGCGCAGTACGGCGATAAAGTCTTTTTCCAGCTCGCCGCGTTTGAACGCCGCCAGCACATCATCTTGATCATCAAACACAATCGCAGGTGCTTCCACCACGCGGTGCTCAGGTGCCACCGCCGAGGTTTTGATCACGGCACGGCCCAAATTACCTGACAGCAATTTGGTACCGCCATCGGCCTGGAATGGATTGCTCGCCGGGCGTAGCACGTCGGCATCGCCGCTTTCAGTTGGTGCATCACGCCATACTGCCTGGGTATCTTGCAGGAACGGCTCTTGCGCATAGCGGCGCAGACCATACCCAGCTACGGTATATACATCTTCATGCAGCAAGCCCGCATCGAGCAATTCGCGAATCAGATAACCCATGCCACCAGCCGCATGGAAATGATTCACATCGGCCGAGCCATTTGGATACACCTTCGCCAGCAGTGGAATAATGGCCGACAGGTCGTTAAAGTCTGACCAATTAATAATGACGCCAGCCGCACGGGCGATCGCCACCAAGTGAATGGTGTGATTGGTCGAGCCACCCGTCGCCAGCAACCCGATAATGCCGTTGACGATGGCTTTCTCATCAATCACTTTGCCGATTGGCAAATATTCATTACCCAGCGAAGTGATCGCCGCCGCACGCTTGGCGGCCGCTGCAGTCAGCGCATCACGCAGCGGAGTGCCTGGATTGGTAAACGCCGCACCTGGCAAATGCAGACCCATGATTTCCATCAGCATCTGATTGGAGTTGGCCGTACCGTAGAAAGTACAGGTACCTGGACCATGGTAGCTGCCCTCTTCCGAAGCCAGCAGCGCTTCGCGCCCTACCTTGCCTTCAGCAAACAGTTGGCGGGTTTTGGCTTTCTCTTTATTCGAAATGCCCGAAGTCATGGGGCCAGCCGGCACGAAGATGGTCGGCAAATGACTGAACTGCAGGGCACCGATCAGCAGACCTGGCACGATCTTGTCGCACACACCCAAACAGAGCGTGGCATCAAACATATTGTGAGACAGTGCCACCGCCGTCGACATGGCAATCACATCGCGACTAAACAGCGACAATTCCATGCCGGGCTGACCCTGGGTCACGCCATCACACATTGCTGGCACGCCGCCGGCAAATTGTGCAGTGGCGCCCGCTTCGTTCGCGGCTTTTTTGATAATGGCTGGGAAGGTTTCGAAGGGCTGATGCGCTGACAACATCTCGTTGTAGGCTGACACAATGGCGATATTGGGCTGGCGCATTTCGCGCAACATGATCTTATCGCCCTCAGGCATCGCCGCCCAAGCATGGGCCTGATTGGTACAGGCCAGACCTTTGCGCACCGGCTCTTTACTGGCCGCCTGCTCCATCCGCTCTAGGTAGCGAGTCCGGGACTCTTTGCTGCGCTCAATAATTCGCTGGGTAACTTCAACCAAAGCAGGATGCAGGGACATGGACAGAACTCCGATTTTTTGTAACTAAACCGTCTATCAAACGACTTATGAAATTTAGCGTAGTTTTACTACAATCAAGCCATTTCGACAAGCAAAACTCTTAACAAAGTCAATTCGTTGCAGTGCAGCAAGGCCTTACTCGACAAAGGGTTTCGCTGCGCAAGGCTTGCACCGCATTAGTGCAAACCAGTACGCAACAAATTCGTTTGCTAGCGAGTTTGTGCTTGTAGTAAGATTACAAAGCTTACTATGCTTGGCGGATTGTCAAGCCCCCAATTCCAACTGAGGATGTTTGGCTCATGACTGCAATCGATGCTTTCGACATTGTGTTTTTTGGCGGTACTGGTGACCTCGCTCTGCGCAAGTTGCTCCCGGCCCTTTATCATCAGGATCAAGATGGCAATCTGCCAGCACAAGGTCGCATCATCTGTCTGGGCCGCAGCCCGTCAGACACCGCAGGCTACGTCGAAAAAGCCCACGCTAAAGCGAAAGAATATCTCGGCAGCCATTATAACGAAAATGACTGGACCAAGTTTGCCAGCCGTATCGAATACCTGAAAGTCGATGCGCACACTGAAGCCGATTTCGTGGCGCTGGCCGAAACACTAAACCAATTCCCCGGCCGCGAGCGCGTTTTCTACCTCTCGACAGCTCCTGATTTCTTTGCCCCCATCGCCAAAAATCTGGCGGCCCAAGGCCTGAACGAAGGTAATTCCCGTGTTGTGCTGGAAAAACCACTCGGCCACGATCTGGAGTCATCCAACAAGATCAATGACGAAGTCGGCGAATACTTCACCGAGAAGCAAATTTACCGCATCGACCACTACCTGGGTAAAGAGCCGGTACTGAATCTGATCGCTCTGCGCTTTGCCAACACCCTGCTCGAGCCACTGTGGCGCCGCGAATGGATTCGCGATGTGCAAATTACCGTGACCGAACAAGTAGGCGTGGAAACCCGTGCTGATTTCTACGATAAAACAGGCGCGCTGCGCGATATGGTGCAAAACCACTTGCTGCAGCTGCTGACCATCGTGGCGATGGAGCCGCCAGCTTCGATCGATGCCGACGCAGTGCGTGACGAAAAACTGAAAGTATTGCGCGCACTGAAACCACTGAGCGTGGACGACGTAAAAACCAAAGTGGTGCGTGGTCAATACCGTGCCGGTGCCGTTGCCGGCAAACCGGTAATTGGGTATCAGGATGAACCGGGCGTACCTGCAGGCTCGAAAGCCGAGACGTTTGTGGCCTTGAAAGCCGAGATCGAAACCTGGCGCTGGGCGGGCGTACCGTTCTTCCTGCGTACCGGTAAGCGCCTGTCTGAACGTCTGGCCCAGATCGTAATCAACTTCCGCGAAGCGCCAACTTCGATTTTCGGTAAAAACCTCGGCCAACCTAACCGTCTGGTGATCGAGCTGCAACCGGATGAGTCAGTACGCCTGTACCTGCTGGCCAAAGAGCCGGGCAACCAAACCCGTCTGCGTCAGGTGTATCTGGATCTGGACTTCAAAGAAACCTTCGCGACCCGTAGCCCTGAAGCCTACGAGCGTCTGTTGATGGACGTGATCCGTGGCGACCTGTCGCTGTTCGTACGCCGCGATGAGCAGCAAGCTGCATGGCGCTGGGTTGAACCGATTATCGAATCATGGGAAACCAGCCCGGAAGGTCCAAAAACCTACACCGCCGGCACTTGGGGCCCAGCCGCTTCTTCGGCACTGCTATCACGCGATGGCCTGTGCTGGTACGAAGAAGCCTAACTTACCCCCACCCAGTAACATCCTCAAGACCATGCCTAGCATGGTCTTGACGCAAATACCCTCAGGAGTTTTCGATGGCCTTGCAATGGCATGAATTTGACAGCAAAGACCAACTGGATCAACAACTGGCTAGCACCATCGCCAGCGCCTTGGCAGCCGCCATTGCGGCCCGTGGCAGCGCCGGCCTTGCCGTATCAGGCGGGCGCACCCCAGCCGGCATGTTTAAAGCGCTGCGCAACGCTGCCATCGACTGGTCGCGCGTGGTAATCACGCTGGTGGACGAGCGTTGGGTGCAACCCGATCATACCGATAGCAATGAGCGTCTAACCCGCGAAAATCTGCTGCAAGATGGCGCCGCAGCCGCGACGTTTATTTCACTGGTGAATCATGAAGCCACGCCCCACGCAGCCCTGACGAGCATTGAGGCCCGCCTGGCGGCCCTGCCTAGCCCGATTGATGTGGTGATTTTGGGCATGGGCGATGATGGCCATACCGCCTCGCTTTTCCCAGCCGCCGCCGAGCTGGAAGCGGCCTGTGCATCCGGCAATTTGCTGGCGGCCGTGACGCCACCGGTGGCGCCACACCAGCGCATTACCCTCACCCTGCCAACCATCGTGAAAAGCCCGAATGTCATCGTCCACATCACCGGCGAAGGCAAAAAAGCCCTGCTCAACGATGCGATGCAAGCCCAAGTGAGCCTCACCGAGCAATACCCGATCCGCCGTGTGCTGGATCAGGTAGCGTCGGCACAGGTGTTCTGGGCGGCTTGATCAGCCATGCACAGCCGCACTTTTCTTCCACTTACCGCCCAGCCACAAGCTGAGCGTGCACACTCGCCCCTGCGAGGACGGATCCCATGCTAGAACGCATCAAAACTGTCTTGGACTCGCTGTCCAAATCGGAACGTAAAGTCGCTGAACTGGTGATTGCCCAGCCGAATCTGGTGGCCAATGCGCCGATTGCCCAGATTGCGGACATGGCCGATGTCTCCCAGCCGACGGTGATCCGTTTTTGCCGCTCGCTTAATTGCTCTGGCCTGCAGGATTTCAAGCTGCGGCTCACCCGCTCGCTAGTTTCAGGGGTGCCGTATGTGCATTCCATGGTATCGGCGGATGATTCGGCTCACGATCTGGCGCGCAAATTGTTCGATAACAATATTTCGCATTTGCTGCGTTGCCGCAATGAGCTGGACACCGAAGCTTTGGAACGCGCGATCAAAGTGCTGTCTAACACCCACAAGATCGAAGTCTGGGGGCAAGGTCAGTCAGGTGCGGTGGCAATTGATGCCCAAAACAAATTCTTCCGCCTTGGCGTGCCCACGGTGGCCTACACCGACCCGCATATGCACGGCATGAGCGCCTCAATGCTCAAACCGGGCGATGCCGTGGTGGCGGTATCAAACTCGGGCCGCACGCTAGATATGCTGCGCTCGGTCGAGATTGCCCGTGATGCCGGTGCCGATGTAATTGGTATTACCCACAGCAAATCGCCTCTGGCCAAGCGCTGCAATATTTGCCTGTACGCCGACACCATGGAAGACCCGGATCTGTACACGCCAATGATCACGCGGATTGTGCATTTGGTGATTATTGACGTACTGGCCGTTGGTGTGGCACTCAAACGCGGCCCTGAGCTGATCGATCAGCTCGAGAAAATGAAACGCAATATGAAAGAAAAACGAGTCCGCGGCCATGAGTAAGCGGGCGAAAAATAAAAACATTGTTCCACAAGGAAACGAGTCGATGTCGAAACTGACTTCTTCGCCTGCCTGGCAGGCGCTGGCTGAGCATTTCCAGCAAATCCAGCCGCTGCACATGCGCGATATGTTCGCCGAAGATCCACAGCGTTTTGAGCGGTTTTCTCTGGAAACCGGCGGCCTGTTCTTCGATTACTCGAAGAACCGGGTTAACGAAACCACGATGCGTCTCTTGATGGATCTGGCGCGCCAAAGCGGGCTGGAAAACCGCATCAAGCAGATGTTTGCCGGCGAGAAGATCAACATCACCGAAAACCGTGCGGTTTTGCACGTGGCACTGCGTAATCTGGATAAAAACCCGCTGATCGTCGATGACGAAGACGTGATGCCAAAAGTGAATGCGGTGAAAGAGAAGATGTTCCTCTTCTCGGATCAAATTCGCTCAGGCGAGCGCGTGGGCTACACCGGCAAAGCCTTCACCGATATCGTCAATATCGGGATTGGCGGCTCGGATCTGGGCCCGTTGATGGTGTGCCATGCGCTGAAAGAATACGGCCATGCGCGCCTGAATATGCATTTTGTTTCGACCGTGGATGGCGATCAGATTGTTTCGACGCTGAAAAAGCTCAACCCAGAAACCACGCTGTTTATCGTGGCATCGAAAACCTTCACCACGCAGGAAACCATGACCAATGCCCGCACAGCGCGCAAATGGTTCCTGGAGCGGGTGGGCAACGAAGCCCATATTGCCAAGCATTTTGTGGCGGTATCGACCAACAGCAAGGCTGTTTCCGAATTCGGGATCTCGCTCGACAATATGTTCGAATTCTGGGATTGGGTCGGCGGCCGCTACTCACTGTGGTCAGCCATCGGTTTGGCGATTGCCATCTATCTGGGTAAACACAATTACCAAGATTTGCTGCATGGTGCGTACACCATGGATGAGCATTTCAAAACCAAACCGCTGGAGCAAAACCTGCCCGTGATCATGGGCATGTTGGGCGTGTGGTATTGCAATTTCTTCAATAGCAAAACCCAGCTGATTTCACCGTACAACCAGTGTCTGTATCGCTTCCCGGCCTATCTGCAACAGCAGGATATGGAATCAAACGGCAAGTCGATTGATCTGGATGGCAATCGTGTGGATTACGCGACCGGCCCGATTGTCTGGGGTGACACCGGCATTAACGGCCAGCACGCTTATTATCAGCTGCTGCATCAAGGCACCGAGCTGGTGCCGATCGATTTTATCGCCACCATCGAGCATCCCGACGTGCCAGAGCCGCACGATACGATTCTGATGGCGAATTTCTTCGCGCAAACCGAAGCCTTCATGCGCGGGAAAAACGAAAGCGAAGTGCGCGCCGAGCTGACCAAGCTGGGCATTGTGGGTGAAGCACAAGAAAAACTGGTGGCGCATAAGATTTTTGAGGGCAATCGCCCTACCACCACCATTCTGATGCAACGCCTGACACCACGTCGTTTGGGCGCCCTGATTGCTCTGTATGAACACAAAGTGTTTGTGCAAGGCACGGTCTGGAATATCAACTCCTATGACCAGTGGGGTGTCGAGCTAGGCAAACAGCTGGCAAAGCTGATTGAAACCGATCTGACCACCCCAGGCCTGACCGTGGGACACGATTCGTCCACCAATGGCCTGATTAACTATTTCAAACGCAATACACCGCGCTAAAAACAGGGCGCAGGCAAACCCTGCGCCACTACTGTCCGGCCACATGAACCGGACAAGACCCAGTGTGATTTCAAAATAACCCACTCACAAGGTAGATATACGATGGCAGATCAGATTCATGACCATGATCCACTTGAAACCAAAGAATGGCTGGATGCGCTGCAAGGCGTCATCGCAGCTGAGGGTGCCGAGCGCGCCCACTTCCTGGTGGAAAAACTGGTAGATCAAGCCCGTCAAGACGGTGTAAATATCCCCTACACCGCCACTACGGCGTACATCAACACGATCCCGGCGCACCTGCAAGCCAAACACCCCGGCAATCCAACGCTGGAAGAGCGTGTACTGGCCTACACCCGCTGGAATGCCGCTGCGATGGTAGCGAAAGCCAATCGTGATGCAGCCGAACCAGGCGGCCACATTTCATCGTTTGCCTCAGCAGCCACCTTGTACGATGTGGGCTGGAACCACTTCTGGCATGCGGCCAATGAAAACCACGGTGGTGACTTGGTGTATTTCCAAGGCCACTCTGCACCGGGGATGTATGCCCGCGCCTATCTGGAAGGCCGGATCAGCGAAGAGCAGCTGAATAAATTCCGCCGCGAAGTGGATGGTGATGGTCTGTCGTCTTACCCACACCCATGGCTGATGCCCGATTTCTGGCAATTCCCGACCGTATCAATGGGTCTGGGCCCGCTGATGGCGATCTACCAAGCTCGCTTTATGAAATACTTGGACGATCGCGGCTTCAAGCAAAAAGGCGATCGTAAAGTATGGTGCTTCTGCGGTGATGGCGAGATGGACGAACCAGAATCACTGGGCGCGATCTCTCTGGCTGGCCGTGAAAAACTCGACAACCTGATTTTCGTGATCAACTGCAACTTGCAGCGTCTGGATGGCCCAGTGCGTGGTAACGGCAAGATCATTCAAGAGCTGGAAGGCGATTTCCGCGGTTCAGGCTGGAATGTCGTGAAAGTGATCTGGGGTTCAGGCTGGGATGCCCTGCTGGCCCAAGACAAGAAAGGCCTGCTGCAAAAACGCATGATGGAAGTGGTCGATGGTGAATACCAGACCTACAAATCGAAAAACGGTGCCTACGTGCGTGAGCATTTCTTTGGCAAATACCCAGAGCTGCTCGACCTCGTTGCCAGCATGACCGATGACGACATCTGGAAACTGACTCGCGGTGGTAACGACCTGTTTAAAGTTTACGCAGCCTACAAAGCCGCAGTAGAGCACAAAGGTCAACCAACCCTGCTGCTGGTTAAAACCGTTAAAGGCTTCGGTGTGGGCGCTGCGGGCGAATCGCAAAACACCGCGCACAACACCAAAAAACTGGGCGACGACGATCTGCTGCACCTGCGTGATCGCTTCAACGTACCACTGACTGACGAAGAAGCCAAAGCGTGCAAGTTCTATCGCCCAAGCGAAGATAGCCAGGAATACAAATACATGATGGAACGTCGCGCAGCACTGGGCGGCTTTATCCCATCGCGTAAACCGGTGAATGAGCCACTGGAAGTGCCACCACTGGACGCTTTCAAAGCCCTGTTGGAAAGCTCTGGCGAGCGCGAAATGTCGACCACCATGGCCTTCGTGCGCTTGCTGAACACCCTGGTGAAAGACAAACAAATCGGTAAACGTATCGTGCCGATCGTTCCAGACGAAAGCCGTACCTTCGGTATGGAAGGCATGTTCCGTCAATTGGGCATCTGGTCACACGTAGGTCAGCTGTACGAGCCACAAGATGCCGACCAACTGATGTTCTACAAAGAGTCGCAAACCGGTCAGATCCTGCAAGAAGGGATTAACGAAGCTGGCGCGATGTCGGATTGGATCGCCGCCGCAACAGCCTACGCGAATCACGGCCACACCATGATTCCGTTCTACATCTACTACTCGATGTTCGGTTTCCAACGGATTGGTGACCTGGCTTGGGCCGCCGGCGATTTGCGCGCACGCGGCTTCTTGGTTGGTGGTACCGCCGGTCGCACCACGCTGAATGGTGAAGGTCTGCAACACCAGGATGGTCATGGCCACCTGTTTGCCGAGTTTATTCCGAACTGCGTATCGTACGATCCAACCTTCGCTTACGAGCTGGCGGTGATTGTGCAAGACGGTATGCGCCGGATGTACCAAGACCAAGAGAACATCTACTACTACCTGTCAGTCATGAACGAAAACTACACCCATCCAGCCATGCCGGCGGGTGCAGAAGCGGGCATTCTGAAAGGTCTGTACAAATTCAAACAAGGCGAAGCCGGCAAGCTGAAAGTTCAGCTGATGGGCTCGGGTACCATCTTCCGCGAAGTGATCGCGGCAGCCGATCTGCTGAAAAACGATTTCGGCATTGATGCCGACATCTGGTCAGCGCCAAGCTTTAACGAACTGCGTCGTGACGGTATGGCCGCCACCCGCCACAACTATCTGAACCCAACCGAACCAGCACGCGTGCCTTATGTGACCGAGTGCCTGAAAGACGCGCAAGGTCCAGTGATTGCTGCTACCGACTACAAACGCACTTATGCCGACCAGATTCGCGAATACGTTCCGAACCGCTTTGTCGTGCTGGGTTGCGATGGTTTCGGTCGCTCAGCCAGCCGCTCGGAACTGCGCAGCTTCTTTGAGGTAGATCGTTACCACGTAGCGGTAGCTGCGCTGAAAGCACTGGCCGACGAAGGCCAGCTGCCAGCAGCGAAAGTGGCCGAGGCGATTGCCAAGTATGGCATCCGCACCGACCGTCCAGCACCATGGACCGTGTAAAAGGTTAAGTGAGACCAGCCTGCCGGGGTATACCCTTCTCTGGCAGGCTGAATGAGCAACGGCGGGCAATACCCCCACCTCACAGGATTCAGACATGAGCAATATTATTGAATTGAAAATCCCGGACATCGGCGGCCACGCGGGCGTTGAAGTCATTGAAGTGTTCGTCAAGGCTGGAGGCCACGCAAAATCTGGTGCGCCAATTTGGCTTTGAACTGGGCCACAATCTGCGCGCGGTCAGCGATCAG